>NZ_DEYI01000095.1:0-95178 GCF_002364475.1 Idiomarina sp. UBA3162 | reverse complement strand
CTGAAACGGAGTTAATGGGCAACCGCGTCTCGCAACGTCGTCGCCGTGAACAAAAACCAACGCAAAGCTCCGATGCACTCATTCGAAACCTAGCCGAGTTAAAGACAGGACAACCTGTTGTTCACATCGATCACGGTGTGGGACGCTATCAAGGGCTCACGACACTTGACGCGGGCAACGTTACCACTGAATTTGTTACTATCGAGTATGCTCAGCAATCAAAGCTCTATGTGCCGGTGGCAAGTTTAGACGTGCTGAGTCGTTACAGTGGCGGCGAAGAAAATCATGCTCCGTTACATAAACTCGGCAATGATAGCTGGGAGAAGGCTAAAAAACGGGCGGCGGAAAAAATACGGGACGTTGCTGCTGAATTATTGGATGTTTATGCCAAACGCGCTTCTAACGAAGGTTATGGGTTTACAATAGACCAAGATGATTATCATCGCTTTGCTGAAGGGTTTCCATTTGAAGAAACTACTGACCAGCTCAATGCTATTAATGCCGTCGTACAGGATATGGCAGCAACTCAACCTATGGATCGCTTAGTTTGCGGCGACGTCGGATTTGGTAAAACAGAAGTTGCGATGCGCGCCGCGTTTATTGCCGTCAACGACAACCGTCAGGTCATGGTATTAGTGCCTACAACGTTGTTAGCGCAGCAACATTACGAGAACTTTAAAGATCGCTTTGCCGACTGGCCAGTGCGCATTGAGGTACTATCGCGCTTCAAAACTGCAAAACAGTCGAAACAAATTCTTGCGGACACCGAAGAAGGCAAGGTTGATATACTCATCGGTACCCACAAACTGTTGCAAGGTGATATTAAACCTAAAGCCTTAGGCTTATTAATTGTAGATGAAGAACACCGCTTCGGCGTAAGGCAAAAAGAGGCAATCAAACGCCTGCGTGCCAATGTGGACATCTTAACGCTCACGGCCACTCCGATACCGCGTACACTGAACATGGCAATGAACAATATCCGTGATTTGTCGATCATCGCAACACCACCGGCTCGACGCCTCGCTGTTAAGACCTTTGTGCGTGAACATGACAATGCCACCATTCGAGAGGCCATCTTACGAGAAACCTTACGCGGTGGACAGGTTTACTTCCTGCACAACAATGTCGACACCATTGAGAAAACAGCCCGCGACATCGAAACGCTGGTGCCAGAAGCAAGTGTGACCGTCGCACATGGCCAGATGCGCGAGCGTGACCTTGAACGTATTATGAGTGACTTCTATCACCAACGCTTTAATGTCTTGGTTTGTACTACAATTATCGAAACGGGTATTGATGTACCTAGCGCCAATACGATTATCATTGATCGCGCTGACCATCTTGGCCTGGCTCAGTTACATCAGTTGCGAGGACGCGTTGGACGATCTCATCACCAAGCCTACGCTTATCTTCTCACGCCACATCCAAAGCGGATGACCAAAGATGCGCTAAAACGCTTAGAAGCGATTTCACAGCTAGAGGATTTAGGCGCTGGCTTTATGTTGGCGACCCATGATCTTGAAATTCGCGGTGCAGGAGAGCTGCTTGGCGACGATCAAAGTGGTCAAATTGAAAGCATTGGTTTCACCCTATATACCGATATGCTCGAGCAAGCGGTTGAGTCGCTCAAAGATGGCAAAGAGCCGACACTCGAAGGCCTCACGCGCAGTCGTGCAGAAATTGACTTGCGTATACCCGCACTACTACCAGACGACTATATAGCTGACATCAATACGCGCTTAAACATTTATAAGCGCATCGCAAGCTGCAACAATGACGAACAACTTGAAGATATTCAGGTCGAGTTAATTGATCGGTTTGGTCTGTTGCCGGATGCCAGTAAAAATCTGGTGGCTCAAACACGTATTCGCAATCACGCCGAAGCGTTAGGAATACGTAAAATCGATATGGGCAACCAAGGCGGTACGATAGAGTTTAATGAAACACCCAAGGTCAAGCCTGAAACGATTATTGGTCTTATTCAAAAATGTCCTCAAAATTACCGCTTAGAGGGGCCGACGAAACTCAAAGTCACTCAATCGATTGAGGATACTCAAAGTCGCTTAAAACTGATACAGTCACTTTTAGAAGAGCTCGCCAGTGATACATAAATTTGGGGAAAACAACATGAAGTTTAAGGGGTTAGTTGTTGGTTTGCTGACAACCTGTAGCTTATTGGGGTTGCCCAAGGCACAAGCGAAACAGGATCCCGAATATTGGCGTTGGTTTGAAGTTGAAGTTTTATTGTTTAAGCATACAGTCGACCAAGATATAAGCGAGCGCTTTCCACTTAAGGTAGAACCCATAAAAACGGGGTCTGCCACCGACCTTATCGCCACGGTAGTCAATCGGGATTATCACAACTTGCGTGCTAATCTGGCACTATGTGAATTACCTGAAAATGACTGGCAGTGGCGTGAGTTGCCCTGTCGTTATAACGACGAAAGCCTTTCGATAAAAATCAACGGAAGCCCATTTAATCGGCCGAGTAAGCTATCTCAGCTTGATCGCTTACCTGTACACTTTGCCGGTAAAACCAAAGATCTCAATACTGCTCGCAACCCCTTCTTAGTGGCTAAAGATCACTGGGTACTTAATGAGACGGAACAAACCTTAGAGCAGCGAGGACTTGCTGAGCCACTCCTACACTTAGCTTGGCAGCAACCTGTGTTTGGACGGGACGACAACTACAAATTTCGTCTCTATGGCGGGAAGAACTTTGCCGAGCGTTATCAATTCAATGGATTCATGAAGCCTGACGATGGAGTAAAGTACGCGCCTAGCGACCCAGGTGTCGACAACGATCCGCTCGCGCGCCGTATGCAAAATATTGATGAGCTTTTCACTATATTAAATCAAGGGGACCATCGATTCGGTGTAAACAAAGGCGGACAATCTCTAGCCCCACTGCAGCCAGAAACCACCGACACGCCCGTCTGGGAACTTGATGGCACCTTGCATGTATTCTTAGTTGGCAATTATTTACATATCAAAGGTGACTTCAATCTGCGTGAAGAAGCGCTTGTCGCTCCACCTAGTGGAAGTTTGACTGATCAAGCCTCAGAAATGCTCACATCCAAGCAGGCTCAAGTCGATGGCGAGCGATTTTTACGTAGCTATCGATTTGACCAGTTACGTCGAGTAATCAGTCATGAAACACACTACTTTGATCATCCAAAATTAGGTATGATTGTGCAAATTCGTCGCACAGATTTATCCGCGCGACGTTACTAAAGCATCGAATTAACAGGCAGGAGCGACAATGGAAAAGTATGAAGAACTTTTACTTGCGTTACGTAAAGTCATTCGCGCCATTGATCTTCACTCCAAACAACTTAATAAATACTCTGGATTAACAGCTCCACAACTCCTGATACTTCGAGAGATTGTGGCTCGTGATGGCATTACCGCCAGTGAAGTTGCTCAAAACATCACTTTAAGCCCAGCCACCGTGTCAAATGTCATCGAACGCATGGAACACCGTGGTTTAATCTATCGTAGACGTAGTAACACCGATAAACGGCGTGTTCTGATGTACATCACCGAACAAGGCCAGTCTTTACTGGCCCAAGCGCCTCAGCCTCTACAAGAAGACTTTATCGAAAAATTTCAAGGTCTTGATGAATGGGAGCAATCGCTACTGCTGTCATCTATGCAACGCATTGCCACGATGATGGATGCCGAGCGGCTCGATGCAGCTCCAGTCTTAGAGGTAGGAAGTTATCATAAAATGGACAAGCACTCATGAAGAAACTCTTAATTGCTACCGCACTGTTGCTTAGTACAGGAACCGCTTTCGCACAACAATGCGGTGAAGAGCAAGCGAGTATTACACCGATTTCAGTGATTCAAGGCCACGCTTGGCAATCTCCTTTGCTTGATCAGGAGGTGACCACCGCAGGAACGGTGACGGCAAACTGGACAGCCGACAATGAACTGGCTGGTTTTTTCCTACAAAGCAATGAACCCGATGATGATCCCCTCAGTTCCGAAGGTATCTTCGTGAGTGTCGCAAATGAACAAACATTTACGGAAGGTGACCTTGTGGTTGTTACAGGGCGTGTTGCTGAAGTCAACGAACAGACTCGTTTAGTTGACGTCAGTGCTATGCAATCATGTCCGCAAGCGCGTCCTATGCCCGCGCCCGTCACTGTTCGACTGCCTTTCAAAAGCAATGAGCAGCGCGAACAGTATGAAAATATGCGGGTCACTTTAGTAGCATCTGATGGTCATGACTTAACGATTTCCGGTCATTATCAACTGCCACGACATGGATATTTTGACGTTTCCAGTGGCCGCCTATTTACCCCCTCCCAAATTGTTGAGCCTGGTAAATCGGCGCGTGAACAAATGCAACGTAACCAGTTAAACCGAGTGCAAGTCGATGATAACAGTGACATTGAGCCGTCGACTCTACCGTTCAGTGCATTAACCAGCAAGGCACAAAACTCCGTACGCAGTGGCACGACACTGGAACCTATCGTCGGTATACTAACGGAGTTTCGCGGCAGAGCGCGTATCCAACCTACTGAGGCTATTGTAGCTAAACACATTGATGAACCCGAGTCACCTAACGAAAAAGGTGACCACTTACGCATTTCCAGTTTTAATGTGCTTAACCTCTTCAATGGCAATGGCGAACAGAACGGCTTCCCAACCGAACGCGGGGCTCAAAGCTTCGACGCCTACCAGCGCCAGCAAACTAAAATCTTATCGGCACTGGTCGAAATTGACGCTGACGTATTTGGTTTAATGGAAGTTGAAAACGACGGCTACGGCCCTGACAGTGCGATTGTTCAGTTAGTCAACGAGCTCAATAGCGAGCAAAGCAGTCACTATGTAATCGCTGAGCCTCGAGCCCAACGTCTCGGTGATGACCAAATAGCCGTTGGATTAATTTATAATCGAAACAGAGTGAAGCCCTTAGGGCACGCGCACACGTTAACAGAAGGGCCATTCCGTTCTGGTAGCCGCCCTCCTCTCGCCCAAGTATTCGAAGATAAACAAACAAGCAAACAATTCACTGTAGTGGTCAATCACTTTAAATCTAAAGGTGGCTGTCCAGAGCAAGGCGCCAATGCCAATCAACGTGATGGGCAGTACTGTTGGAATCAACAGCGGGTAGACTCTGCTAAAGCGCTTACTGAATGGATTGCACAAAATGATTTTCCAGCGCCGGTATTGCTTGGCGATTTTAACGCCTACTTTAAAGAGGACCCAATACGTTATATCGAGTCGCAGGGCTTTACTAATGTATCGGAGGCTGAAGACTACTCTTATGTCTTCGATAGCCAGGCGGGCGCTCTCGACCACGTATTTGTTGATAAAACGCTTGCTGAATCGATAACAAATGTTCAGCATATTCACTACAACAGTGATGAGCCCACAGTGTTCAGTTATGAGGACACCGACTATTTTGAACCAGGACCCTATCGCTCATCGGATCACGATCCTGTCATCATCGACGTTGAATTTTAGCCTCGTTTGTTACCAAACCTGAGCTCAAATTCGACGCCAACCATCCAATGGCCTCGCCGCGTTTCAAAGCGCTCTTCGCGAGGCCAATGATGACCGACCCACGTTTCCATTAAGAGCCAAGATTTATAAATCTTACGTCTATCAAGTACGCGGATACCGTAGTCAGTGACTGTAACCGGTGCTTCATTTTCGCCCTCAGACCAAATTTCGGTAGCATATGCGTGATCAACATCCGTCAAAAAGTAAACGATGGCTGAGGAGCTCCAACGTACCCCCTGAGTTTCTTGCGCAAATGTTCCCAAAGCAGACCATTTAGCAACAACGTCGGTAGTCAACTGTGTTTCCGTATCGACCCGTTGCGCGACGCCATAACCATCACTATCACGCCAAAATACCGATGACTCCCAACGCATCAAGCTGGCATCAGACAGGATACTATCCACGCGGTAGCGTGCGCGAGCATATGTATCAAATCGAATACCGCCGCGGATTCCAATACTGTAGGTTAAACGGTGGGCTTCATTAACTTGGCGGCTAAACCCCAAACCAACAAGCCATTCATCATCTGTAGTGGGTGAATTAATGACGGAGGGTCGCCCAACATCTTGTTGATCGAGAAACTCGCCCTCATCGACTTGCCCTAAAAAAGCAGAAAAGTCTTTCTTAGCATGAGGAAGCTTGAACTGTGCACGAAAACGCGAATCGACTTCAAATTTATGGTAACCCGACCATTGCGGAGCTACCGTCAAACGTCCATAAGTTTCGTGCTCATCGCTACTCATTCCGCGGTCGGCAAAAAAACCATCTATCCAACGAGCGCTCGATTCGACTGTCGTCTCTAATCCTTTACGAAAGCCCTCAAGCCAACCGTCTGAGGAACCGTCTTGAGCATGTGGCTGAGCATCTTCCGACGTTGTCTGCGCGTAAACAGGAGTAGCAACTATCCATAACACGAGCAGAAAAATTCCATTCACATAAATCTTTTTCATCCCGACTGACCTATATTGTTATTAGATGCGGTAATGCAGGAGGCTTTATGTCCAAATATATTTTTACCATGCTCGCTTTATTTTTCACTCACCTGAGCATGGCACAAAATGAAATCAACGAAAAGCAATCTCACGAGCAAATAGCAACTTTTGCGGGAGGGTGTTTTTGGTGTGTCGAAGAGGCGTTTGAGCAAATGAACGGTGTTCGCGAGGTAATCTCTGGCTATAGCGGTGGGGTCGAGGCTAATCCCAGCTATGAGCAGGTTTCAGCGGGACAAACAGGTCACACTGAGAGCGTACAGGTCTATTACGACCCTAACATTGTCTCCTACGCCGCGTTAACACAAAAATTTTGGCGTATCATTGACCCGACTGACACTAAAGGTCAATTCGTCGACCGTGGTCAGCAATATCGTCCAGAAATTTTTTACCACAGCGAGCAACAACGCCAAATTGCTCAACAAACGAAAAAGTATCTAGCCGAGAACGGTCCATTTAAAGAGCCTATCGTCGTGCCAATAACACGGTTCAAGTCCTTCTATCCCGCCGAGGACTATCATCAAAATTATTATGATAAAAATCCTATTCGCTATAAGGTCTATACCTTTAACTCTGGACGCTATGATTTCATCGAGAAGTACTGGGGCGATACCTCAGATATTGATTATCAACAGTACACCAACCAAAACCCCAATGGGGTGAACCAGTCGGCTGCAGCGCAAGCACGCTGGAGAAGTTACACCAAACCCAGTGATGACGTCTTGCAGCAAAAGTTAACAGACATTCAGTATGAGGTGACACAGGAAGATGGTACTGAAGAGCCATTCAACAACGCTTACTGGGATAACAAGCGGCCCGGCATCTACGTTGATATTCTAAGTGGTGAGCCTCTATTTTCATCTACAGATAAATATAAATCGGGCACCGGTTGGCCGAGTTTTACCCAGCCGATCACATCCGATGCGGTGGTGGAAAAAGAGGATAACAGCTGGTTTTACACGCGCACAGAAATCCGTAGCCGCTATGGTAATAATCACATCGGTCACGTGTTTAGCGATGGTCCCGAGCCAACGGGTTTACGCTATTGTATGAACTCCGCAGCGTTAGAGTTTATTCCTCTCGATGAAATGCAGGAGCGAGGTTACGGCGAATACATTACCTATGTATCCGCCGAACAATAACCCCTTAGGCTGTCCAACCGAGTTCTTGAGCGCGTTGCTTCGCTTGCTCAGGCACATCGGTTGCGACAAAGTGATGGTGTAGCACCTGTACACCCAACATGTGGTTGATCACCGCATCGAGCTGTACCTGCTCTTCCGGCGTCACATCACGTGAGCTGTGGCGCGCGAATACTGCTTCGACCTCGTTAAAGTCGAGTAACCCCGCATCATTTACCGCTTGCTCGCTCAAAAATTCTTCCGCCAACCGCTCGACGGCCTTCCACTTTTCTGGATCGGTATGCGCAGGCGGTGCCATAAAGGCAAACTTTTCACGTTTATAGAGCGTCTCAGGCAACAGCCCTTTCATCGCTTCACGCAAAACGTATTTCTCTTTATTGCCTTTAATACGTAAATGCGGCGGTACTGTGAAAGCATATTCTGCTAAGTGGTGATCAAGGAACGCCGGTCGTGCTTCCATCGAATTCGCCATGTCCACGCGGTCGCCGCCCCAAGTTAGGATTTGCCCCTCCAACATGGTTTTAATCCACACGTACTGCGCGCGATCAAGAGGGTGTCGCCCGGTGAGATAAGTTTCATCTAGCGTATCTGCAATTGCTTGACCGGGGTCATAACTTTCTAATTGCTTCTGTAGATCCTTATTAATAAGTGGTTTAGCTACGCTACTGCAGGAGAGCCACGGCTGCACACAGCTCGGCGTAAAACCCACTTTTTTATTCAAGGCGTCGCTGCTAAATTCCTCTCGCGCCAACATTGCTCCTTTAAATAGCTGGTTGTTTTTCTCCAGCAACTTTTGCCACTCGAGTCGCTCAATTTCAGGTAAATGATCGAGGCCATGTAAAAACATATCCTTGCGAAACGCTGGGTAGCCAGCAAATAGCTCATCCGAGCCCTCACCCGTCATAACAACTTTGTAACCCGCTTCATGAACTTCCTGACTCATCAGGTACTTCGCAACACCCAGTGTGTTGTAGATGGTTCGTTCAGTGTGCCAGAGCGTTTTTACAAAATGGTCGTACAGATCGTTCGCCTTAAGAGCCATAATATGATGGTCAGCATCTGTCGCCTCGGCCATTTCGCGCGCAATCGGTGTTTCGTCATAGTCATCCGAGTCAAATCCGATAGTAAAGGCTTTCACTGAAGTTTGCGTCGATGCCGATGCCAATCCTAAAATCGAGCACGAATCGATGCCTCCGGAGAGATAACAACCGACCGGTACATCGGCGGTCATTCGATGCTGTACCGCATCTAACAGCTTCTCACGCACGCCCTCGACATATTCTGTCTCATCGACCTCATCCCCCGGATAGTCGTGCTCGTCAGGAAAGTCGACGTCCCAATACTTCAATGTATCAATATTAAGCTTGCCATTAGTACGCTTAATTTTAACCACTTGCCCTGGCTGCACTTGATGAACACCCTCAAATGCTGTTGAGCCGGGTACCATCACTTGAATCAGTTGGTGGTATAAGCCCTCAGCCGAAAACGCTCGCTTGACTTGTGGGTGAGCAAATAACACTTTCAATTCCGACCCAAAAACAACACCCTCATCCGTCTCCGTCCAATAAAGGGGCTTAATGCCAAAACGGTCTCGCACTAAATAAAGTGTATCGTCCTCTTTATCATACAAACCAAATGCAAACTCGCCCCGCAGTTCCTTTAATGTGGCCTCGAGGCCATACCGCTCAAACAGATGCAGTACGATTTCTGAATCACTTTTGGTGCGAAAGCGCGCTCCACGTGCCGTCAAATCGGCTCGAATACGTTTAAAGTCATAAAACTCACCGTTATGAGTTAACATCAGTCGCTCATCAGCAGACAGAAAGGGTTGCTTAGCACGTTCTTCATTTAAGTCAATAATCGACAATCGAGCATGGCTAAAGCCAACCCCTTGTTTCTGCTGAATATGATAACCATACCCATCAGGTCCTCGATGATGCATTATCGCAGCCATATTGACCAAGGTCTGAGCGTCGATAGAATCATTGACGCGGTGATTGAATACTCCAGCAATTCCGCACATCTTCGTTTTTCCTTGTGTTATACGACATCGATAACGCGCTCGGCGCGTTGAACCATACACGTGAGTAACGCCATCCTCAAAAACACCGCGCCCCGAGCTTGACTGAAATACCAATTATGCGGTGTATGATCGAGATCCGTTGCTAGCTCAGGTCCACGTGCCAAGGGATGCAAAATAATGGCATCTTTTTTAAGCGGCGACTGAGCATCAAGACTGAATGATTTTCCATACGTGTTAAAGGTCTCCCCCTCCCACGATATGGCATTAATGTAGACCACATCGATATCTGGCAACGTTGCATTCAAATCAGTCGACGTCCGCACATGAATACCTGCTTGCTCTATCTGCTCTCGTTGTTGTTCAGCAAATAGGTGCTCTGATACAGAGTCATCATGAATAATGACCAGCTCTTTAATCGCATCTGGAAATTTAAGTAAACTTTTTATCAGGCTCCTGACAGTTCGCATTCTGTTCGGGACACCAATAATACCGACACTGACCGCGTGTTGTTTCGCATCGGCTGTCGTTAGTTCTGGTTTCCATTTAAACAGAGCATAAAGATCAGCTAGCGCCTGCGTTGGATGCTCATCACATCCATTACCTGCATTAATGATCGGTATTCTCAACGAATCGATCATTTCTTCTAGCGAGGACTCGTTGTTATCTCGGAGCACCACACAGTCGCCGTAATTATTAAACATTTCAGCAACATCGGCGAGGCATTCTCCCTTCGCAATCCCCGTTGTAGAGCGATCAGTGATCGACATAATATCGCCGCCTAAACGGTGCCAGGCACTCTCAAATGAAAGTCGCGTGCGCGTACTCGGCTCATAAAAAGCAGAAATTAAAATTTTGCCCTGCAACGACGTGCTGAAACGCCGTGGATTGGCCTCGTACTTTGCTGCGAGTCGAAACAACTGCAACATACCATTTTGTGTAAACTGATCGGACGAAACGATGTGTTGATTAGCCAGCTTCAACAGGTAGTCACCATCCTCTTGAATCGCTCTCAACAACGCTTTGGGATGAGCATCTCCGCATACATCAGGTCTGTCCCGCTCAAAGGAAACATCCTTTATATTCATACAGTTACCATATTGATTTAGAAAAATAATCTTTTATAAACAGACCGATGAGTACAACCGGCGCTAACACTGTGAGTATTAACGCGCCCGTGACCAATAGAAAGAATGCCATTTCTGAAATAATCATTGTTCATTCTCCTGCAATTGATGCCACGAAAACTGACTTTTGTTGAATACAACGCCAATTGCACAAATCAGGCCTGACACAGCACAAGAAACCAATGCTGCGACGTAAAATCCAATCCAAAAATAAGCCACCAGGCCAACTATCGTACCTGCCGCCATCGCTATTCCAGCGAAAATTCCTTGCAGGCGCCGCCAATAAAGCCCTATCACGATAGGCCAAATGGTGCTTGCGACAAAAGCACCTGCAAAGTTTAGCAGCGCGCCCAACGTGGCTACTCGAGGTAAGCATAATAACCAGGTCATCACGCCAAGGCTGAGTATGCAGTACCGATTAAAGCGCATCAGTTGCTGATCTGATGCGTTCTTCTTAATTAATTTATGGTAAATATCCTGTGTGACTAAATCAGACGAGGCCGCCAGTAAAGAATCAAGACTGGACGCCAACGCCGAGAACACAACAATAAACACCAGTATGGCACCTGTTTTGCCGAGCACTGACGAAGCAACCGCTGGCCCGATCATATCGGCCGATGCTGGAAATATACCCAGTTGTGGTGCGGCCAATGCGATGAATCCAGTGACAATTGGAATCGGTAACCACAACAAGCCACCGGTTAAATAGGCTTTGTACGCGACGTTCTTGCGAAAGGACAACGCGCGCGACCACCATACATTTGAATGAAATATTTCACCCAGCCCGAAAAATATATTATTAAATAAAAACATCACTGCTGCGGGAAAAAGCAGATCTAATAGCTGAGGGTGCGCATGACTCAGCTCAGTATGTATACTGGTTAAGCCCACGTTATCGATCAACCAATAAGCGACGACTGCAACACCTAAGATAATAATTAACGCTTGAATAAAGTCGGTAGCGATAACTGCGCGTAAGCCACCGAACAGCGTATATCCCACACACATCGCTAAAATAATCGTCATGCCAATGTAGTAATCTAGGCCGCTTAGTGCTTCGAGCAGGATTCCTCCCGCCATACCGAGGCTCACTAACCAACCGAACGCATACACGACGGAAATAACCAAGAACACGGCCCAAGCAAACCGACCATAGCGCAAACGGATAAAGTCACCGGACGTATAACCTTGAGGCAGTATCTGTTTAATACGCTTGGCCATGGGCGCGAATAACAATAACCCCAGTGCGGCAAATGAATAACCGACCATACCCCATACACCGAGTTGATAGGTTAGCTGAGGCGCAACCAGTGTTGTGTTGCTAGTCACCCATGTCGCCATTGCGGTAGCTGCTGCGAACGCATAACCGACATTACGTCCCGCTAATGCGAAATCTTCATGGGATTTATTTTTTCGGCCGAGCCAAACACCGAATGCAATCCACGCTAAGGCGAAGCCGACGATAATAAACAGTGCAGTCTGTGTATCCAGTGCAAACTCAGTCATGACGCACCGCCTTCTTATGTCCCATGATTAATGTCAGCAACAATAACAAAAATAGAAGTGCGCCTAAGACGAACAGTGTCAGAGCTTGCCAAATCGGATAATGCTCAACAGTGACTTTTATCGCTGCTTGGCTGACCACACGCTGCTGATGTACGGCGCGAATGTAATAATCACCCGACTCGAACCCCGTTAAAGTCACTTGATTGAAATCGCCCATGATTGGAACGGTCTGCAACACGTTCGTAAACGAGTTCGTGTCACTGACTTGGAGTGATAAAGGCCGGAGTGCTGGGGAGATTTGCTGCAGCTCGACGACGAAATAACCCGCGCGCACCTCTTCGGTAGGCCCCGAGAGCACCACGGTATCCTCGCTCTGCGCCATCGCTGAACAAGATATTAATATAAATAACAACGCGAGTAGCGCTTTATTATAGCATTTCAGCCATACCTGAAAGCTTGTCATATCATTGGTTCTTATTATCTTTGACACAAAATTCAGCCTATCAGCGGTCACTGGGCTTTTCAACTTAACTGGCAAAGGTACAATCCGAGATACATGTTTTTTAACAATTCGCTAATTTCAATAAAATCAGATAACTTGATACAAACCAATTAGTTTTGAATTGCGTATAATCTTTCAATGTAATCAACCACAAAGTTAATCTATGAAGTATTTATGTAGTTTAGGCTCAAATATCGAACCGGAACTTCACTTTTCTCGCGCTAAACACTACCTTTATCAAGTTTCTGATGAGCTTGCGTTTACACGCGATATTCTCACCCGTCCTGTTGATATTGATACACCGCACCCCTTTCTGAATGCGTTATTCACTATCGAAACAACGCTGACAGCCAAGCAATTAAAGCAACGTTTTAACGAAATTGAAGAGCAACTCGGTCGGGACCGTGACGATCCGGATCGGAGCATCAAAGATCGTACAATTGATATTGATATTCTCGGCCCTGTCGATGAACAGCCCGAGGTGCCTGCCTATTTACAAGATATTGCTTACGAACTAAAGGAAGGATAATCATGGCAAAGAATGTGCTGATTACGGGAGCGGGCCGACGCTTTGGCTATGAGCTAGCTAACCATCTAATTGACGAGGGCTATCAGGTTTTCGCCCATTACAACAGCTCTAAAAACGGAGTCGAAGCGCTCGAACAGCGCGGCGCGATTCCTCTACAAGGCGACTTTAATGAGCCTAGCGCGGTACGATCGTTGATTGAGCAGGTCAAAGAGAAAACCGATACTCTGGATCTGTTGGTCAATAATGCGTCGTGCTTTTTCGATAACGAAGTTGTTAATAACGACACCGATGCACTGACGGCCGTTTATAATGTGCACGCGGTAGCACCTTACTTGCTCATCACAGGACTTCAGTCATTATTGGAGCGCAGTGATAACCCATTGGTGGTGAATATCACCGATATCTACACTGACAGCCCTTCACCGAGCTATATTGCCTACTGCGGTGCAAAAGCAGCGCTGGCGAATATGACGCAAGGGTTTGCTAAAACTTTAGCGCCCAAAATTCGGGTCAATGCCATCCAACCGGGTCCGATTCTCTTCTTACCCGATCATGATGACGCACACCGTGAGAAAGTGATGTCCGAAACACCACTTAATGTTGAAGGTGGTTTGCAGCCGATGATAGAGACGGTAAAATTTTTACGTGATAATCCTTTTCTTACAGGTGAGTCAATAAAGGTTGATGGCGGGCGGGCACTCAACATCTAGCCAACCCCCTCCTCTAAAAAAAAAGCCGTCCGCATGCAACATGCGGACGGCTTTTTTGCGGCTATCAAATGCTTATTTCTTCTCTAGCATTTGACGCAATACGTAATGCAAGATACCGCCGTTCTTGTAGTACTTCATTTCATTTGAAGTATCAATGCGACACTTAGCTTGGAATTCAACTTCCTTGCCATCTTTGCCTTTGGCAACGACATCGAGCATCTGTCCCGGTTTAAGATCTTTGTTTAAACCTTTGATTGAGATGGTCTCCTCGCCTGTTAGGCCATGAGCTTCAACGCCTTGACCGTCTTCAAACTGCAACGGTAAAACACCCATGCCAATCAGGTTAGAACGGTGGATTCGCTCATAACTTTCAGCAATTACGGCTTTCACACCCAGTAACCGCGTGCCTTTAGCGGCCCAGTCACGGCTTGAGCCAGTACCGTACTCTTTACCAGCTAAAACAACCAACGGCGTGTCGTTCTCGATGTACTTCATTGCTGCATCGTAAATCGACATTTCCTCGCCAGTCGGAATGTACTTGGTGAAACCACCTTCAACGCCGTCAAGCATTTGGTTTTTGATGCGAATGTTACCGAAGGTACCGCGCATCATGACCTCGTGATTACCACGACGAGAGCCGTACGAGTTAAAGTCTTTAACTTCAACACCATTTTCTTGCAGATAACGACCTGCTGGCGAGTCTGGTTTAATCGAACCTGCGGGTGAAATATGGTCGGTCGTGATTGAGTCAGCAAACACCGCAAGCACATTGGCATCTTCGATGTCACTTGGATCAGCTAACGGCTCATTAATGTCGTCAAAGAAGGGTGGATTCTTCACATAGGTTGAATCATCTTGCCAATCGTAGGTTTTACCCTCAGCGACTTTGATTGAGCGCCACTCTTCATCACCTTTAAAGACTTCACCATATTCCTTGCGGAACATCTCATTATCAACCGTCTTAACGGCTTCAGCAATTTCAGAGCTGCTTGGCCAGATGTCTTTCAACATCACGTCATTACCGTCTTTATCTTTGCCGATCGGGTCTTTGCTCAGGTCGGTACGGGTAGTACCTGATAACGCATAAGCCACGACCAACGGTGGCGAAGCCAACCAGTTTGCTTTCACATCGGGGTGAACACGACCTTCAAAGTTACGGTTACCCGATAACACTGAGGACACTGTCAAATCGCCCTCGTTGATCGCATCACTAATCTCATCATCTAACGGTCCGGAGTTACCGATACAGGTCGTACAACCATAACCTACAAGGTGGAAGCCGAGCTCTTCAAGGTACGGCGTTAGACCGGCTTTAGCCAAGTAGTCAGTTACCACTTTAGAGCCGGGCGCAAATGAAGACTTAACCCACGGCTGGCGAATAAGACCTTTCTCAACCGCTTTCTTAGCGAGCAAACCTGCCGCCATCAACACACTGGGGTTTGATGTATTGGTACAGGACGTAATTGCAGCTATCACAACATCGCCGTGAGAAAGCTCAAAGTCTTGGCCTTTAACCGGAACCGACTTATCTTTTTCGTTGGCTTTGCCGTTAGTCTCTAAGATGAGATCAAAGTTGCTACCCAGTTGCTCCATGTTCACACGGTCTTGTGGGCGCTTAGGTCCCGCCAACGATGCACGCACTTCGCTTAGATCCAGCTCAAGCGTGTCTGTAAATTCTGGCTCATTGTCGTTGCTACGCCACAAGCCCTGCTCTTTACAATACGACTCAACTAGCGCCAAGGTTTCCTCATCACGACCGGATAAGCGCATATAGTTGATGGTCTCTTCATCCACAGGGAAGAAGCCACAAGTCGCACCGTATTCTGGCGACATGTTTGAGATCGTTGCACGGTCTGCCAGTGGCAAGTTATCCAAACCTGGACCATAAAATTCAACGAATTTACCCACTACGCCTTTCTCGCGTAGCATTTGCGTTACGGTCAACACTAAGTCAGTGGCAGTCACGCCCTCGTTCAGCTTGCCTGTCATACGGAAACCGACAACTTCAGGAATCAACATTGACACCGGTTGTCCGAGCATGGCGGCTTCGGCCTCGATACCGCCAACACCCCAGCCTAACACGCCAAGCGCGTTGATCATGGTGGTGTGTGAATCCGTACCGACCAACGTATCTGGGTACGCGACGGTTTTTCCGTTTTCTTCTTTGGTCCAAACACTCTTACCAAGGTACTCAAGGTTAACTTGGTGGCAAATACCAGTGCCTGGCGGTACAACGCGGAAATTTTCAAACGCCTTCTGACCCCAACGTAGGAACTCATATCGCTCTTTATTACGCTCCATCTCAATGCGCACATTTTCTTTAAACGCTTCGGGTGATGCGTATTTATCAACCATCACTGAGTGGTCGATGACCAAGTCGACCGGTGATAGCGGATTGATTTGCTCTGGGTTTTGGCCGGCATTGCTGACCGCGTCACGCATCGCTGCCAAATCCACAATACCTGGCACGCCCGTAAAATCCTGCATCAAGACCCGTGCTGGACGATACTGAATCTCACGGTCAATTTTACGTTCTTTCAACCAATCTACCATTGCAGATAAGTCTTCACGAGTGACGGTTTCCCCATCTTCGTTACGAAGTAGATTTTCTAAAAGTACTTTCATCGAAGCGGGCAATTTATCGATATTGCCGAGCTCCTTGGCTGCTTTCGGTAAACTGTAGTACTCGTACGAGTTACCATTAACATCCAATGTACTTAACGTATTCAGACTGTCTTTGCCTGACATAGTACTCTCCCGTTCGCTCTTGCGTTAGTTAAGCTGATAGGTTTTTATTAATATAGTCAATGAGGCTAGGTTCGACCATAGCCTTTTGTTTTATGCAAACATATTGCGCTGTAAAGGGCTACCAACAAGCGCTCAAATTTCACTCATAACCATCTATTTTTACGAATAATTGTGTCTATATAAGTAGTGATTAAAGACTAAATCAGATCATTTCGTTAAACTAACTGCATTGATATTAATCATAAACAAAGGAAATAGGCAATGAGCCAAGTATTGGATAACCTCCTTGATTTACTTCGCTTGGAAACAATTGAACAAGGTTTGTACCGTGGAAACAGTCAAGACCTCGGCTTTGGCGCGGTATTTGGTGGTCAAGTTATCGGGCAAGCCTTATCAGCGGCCAAAGAAACTTTACCTCCCGAACGTCTCTGTCATTCGTTTCACAGCTACTTCTTACGCCCAGGCGATGCCAAAAAACCGATCGTTTATGATGTCGAGGTTATTCGAGACGGCAACAGTGTTTCCACTCGTCGAGTCAAAGCGATTCAACACGGTAAAGCTATTTTCTACATGACAGCATCGTTCCAACAACACGAAGAAGGCTTTGAGCACCAAGACGCGATGCCTGATGTGCCAGGTCCCGAAGGGTTAGTCTCGGACATTGATATTTATCGCGAACACGAAGAACTGATTCCCGCGCCACTGCGCAACAAGTTCATCAGCGAAAAACCCATCGAAATGCGCTTTGTCACATCGTACAACCCATTTAAACCAGAAAAAGACGAGCCTAAACGTTACGTTTGGCTGCGTGCTAATGGCGCCATGCCTGATGATCCGCGTGTGCACAAATACTTGCTTGCCTACGCTTCGGACTTTAACTTTTTGCCCACCGCATTACAGCCGCACGGCAAGAGTTTCGCACAACCTAAGATGCAGGTCGCGACCATCGACCATGCGATGTGGTTTCATCGTGATTTCCGCATGGATGATTGGCTACTTTATGCGATTGATAGCCCTTCCGCGAGTGGGGCTCGCGGTTTGGTTCGAGGTCAACTATTTAACCGCGAAGGCACCTTAGTTGCATCAACCATACAAGAGGGCATGATCCGCGACCGTAGCTAAACCAACCAACCTTTACAAACAAAAAAGCCGGCTGTCGAGCCGGCTTTTTAATGCGCTTCAATCGCGTTCTAGCTTAATCCGATAAAAAAGCCCGCAATGGCTGCACTCATCATATTAGCGAGCGTTGCCGCTAATAAAGCGCGCATACCCAATCGTGCAATATCATGGCGGCGACTCGGCGCCATGCCACCGAGACCACCGAGTAAAATAGCAATCGATGAGAAATTAGCAAAACCGCACAGAACAAAGGTAATGATAACTTGCGAATGTTCACTTAATTGATCTTTGTAATTGACAAAATCAAGGTAAGCAACAAACTCATTAATGACTAGTTTTTGCCCGATAAAGCTACCTGCTAGCTGTGCTTCATCCCAGCTCACACCCAGAACATAGGCGACGGGCTGGAACACATAGCCAAATATTTCTTGTAAGGTCAGTTCTGGGTAACCAAACCAGCCGCCGACCCAACCAAAGATGCCGTTTACCAGTGCAATTAATGCGACAAACGCCAGCAACATAGCACCCACGTTCATCGCCAGTTGTAGACCGCTTGAAGCCCCTGTTGCGGCTGCATCAATCACGTTAGCCGACTGATCGTCAACTTCAACTTCAGTCAAGTCGTTGCGTGGTTTCTCGGTCTCCGGAATCATCATTTTCGCCATTAAAAAACCGGCAGGAGCGGCCATAAAGCTCGCGGCAATCAAGTACTTCAGTTCTACGCCTACACCTGCGTAGCCGGCCAATACCGAGCCCGATACTGAGGACATCCCGCCGACCATCACAGCAAATAATTCTGAGCGCGTCATGGTGCCAATAAATGGACGTACCATCATCGGTGCCTCGGTCTGACCAACGAAAATATTCGCCGCTGCAGACATGGACTCAGGCCGACTGGTTCTCAATAGACGCTGTAAACCGCCCCCGAGGATTTTTATAATCCACTTCATAATACCCAGGTAGTACAGCACAGAGATGAGTGACGAGAAAAAAACGATGACGCTTAAAACCTGTATTGCAAACACAAATCCAAAATCTTCGCTGGCAAGCGACCCAAAGAGGAAGTTTATACCTGCGCTGGTGTAGCCAATGACTGTCGAAACGCCTTGGGCAAAGCCAAATAACATTTCTCTTCCAACAGGAACATAAAGAACAAAGCAAGCGAGTAAAAGTTGAATCGAGAAAGCGCCAATAACCGTGCGCCAACGAATGGCTCTGCGATTAGTGGACAGTAAAAAAGCAACGAAAAAGATAACGGCAATGCCAAGTAAACTATTCATAAAGGACCGTAGGTTATTCAGCCAGCAGCTGGCGTATTTTTGTTTTTATTATATCAATCGCAATTTCATTTCGCCCGCCTCGGGTTACTACGAGATCAGCATACTGCTTGGAAGGAAATATATGGTCGAAGAAGGCTGGACGAACATATTTTTCATACTGCTCTGTGACGGACTGCAAATTACGACCACGTTCTTCGATATCGCGTTTAATACGCCGTAACAAACAAATATCGAGCGGTGTATCCATGAATACCGAGATATCGAACTCTTCTCTTAAAGAAGGATCAGTCAGCAGTAAAATACCCTCAACCATAATGACTTTCGCGGGGGCTACAGGAATACTCTCAGGCAGTCGCGTGTGAGTGGTATGACTATATTGTGGCATTTCGACAGCAATACCATCACGCAAATCGCGAATATGCTGCTTAAGTAAGTCATGTTCAAATGCAGACGGTTGATCATAATTCGTCAACACGCGCTGCTCCATCGTCATGTGGCTTTGGTCTCTGTAATAGGCATCCTCGGCTAAAATCGCAATGCCGTCACTACCTAACTCTGCAACCAGTTCCTGATAAACTGTCGATGCAAAAAGACTCTTACCCGAGGCCGATGCCCCTGCAATAGCAATAACTGTCGTTTTACTCACAACCCTGTCATTTCCTTGTAACCTCTTTGACCGCGCGCAATTATCCTTGATTCCATCGCTAATTAAAACCCTTGCATGAAAATCGATTTTGTCTAATTTAGTTACAATTTTTAAACATCGAAAACTACATACTTTCTCTGAGCCTGTTTAATATAGCATCGTTAATTACAACAATTAGGATTACACAACATGAAAATGGTAAAAACACTCACGGCGGTGGCTGTTGCATCCGTCCTGCTCGGCGGCTGCCAAGCCACTTCTGCGGAACGTGAGAACACGCAAACAGCGGTGGTACAACAAAAAAACCTACCTCAAGTTGATATTAATTACGAGACATTCACGCTCGATAATGGCTTGACCGTGGTTGTGCACGAAGATCGCAAAGCACCGATCGTAGCAGTCAACGTGTGGTACTCGGTTGGTTCTAAAGATGAAAAAGAAGGCAAGACGGGCTTTGCCCACTTGTTCGAACACCTCATGTTTAACGGTTCTGAAAACTATGATGACGAGTATTTCGGTCCCTTTGAACGTGCCGGCGCGACAGAAATGAACGGTACGACCAACAACGATCGCACCAATTACTTCGAAAACGTACCAACACCGGCCCTTGATATGGCGTTGTGGATGGAATCCGATCGTATGGGCCACCTACTTGGTGCGATTACTCAAGATAAGCTTGATGAGCAGCGCGGCGTAGTACAGAACGAAAAACGTCAAGGTGAAGCACAGCCTTATGGTCGTGTTTGGGGCTACTTGGCTGAACAAACCTTCCCAGAAGGCCACCCTTATTCATGGTCTGTTATTGGCTCTATGGAAGATTTGAATGCGGCAAGCTTAGATGACGTCCACCAGTGGTTTAAAGATTACTACGGCGCGGCCAATGCAGTTGTTGTATTAGCAGGTGATATTGATGTCGAGACCGCTAAAGCAAAAATGCAAAAATACTTTGGTGACATTGCACCGGGTAAAGCAATTAAGAAGACTGAGCAATGGATAGCCAAGCGCGACGAAAGCAAACGCGCTGTAATGGAAGATAACGTTCCGTCATCACGTATTTACAAGGTGTGGAATACCCCACCGATGGGAACCGAAGACTCTGAATACCTGTCACTACTTTCAGATATCCTCGCCGGCGGTAAAAACTCACGTTTGTACCAGCGCCTCGTTTATGATGAGCAGATCGCAACCAGTGTATCTAGCTTCCAATATGCGCGTGACGTTGCAGGCCAATTTATGGTGATTGCAGACGCCAAGCAAGGTGTTGAGCTAGAACGCATCGAAAGCATCATTAACGAAGAGTTGAATAAGCTACTCGCCAATGGGCCGACTCAAGAAGAGCTTAATCGTACACGTTTTTCAACCATGGCATCTTTCGTCCGCCAAGCCGAGAAAGTGGGTGGTTTCGGTGGTAAATCTGACATTCTTGCGTCAGGCGCAGTCTATCACGGCGATCCAGGTTTTTACGCGCAAGAAATGGACTGGGTTGAGAGCGCCTCAACAGCGGATCTTCAAACTACGGCAAAAGAGTGGTTAAGCCGCGGTGACTTTACCCTATTTGTAGAGCCACAGCCTGACTATACTGCTGGCGAGAGCATGAGTGATCGCAGTCAGTTACCGGATGTAGGTGACCTACCGCAGCTTGAACTACCTGAGCTTCAACAGTTCACATTATCGAATGGGCTTGAAGTCTACTTAGCTGAGCGCCACGACACACCAACCGTTGAACTCTCTTTGAGCTTTGATGCAGGTTATGCTGCCGATGCAGGTAAAAAGTCGGGTACCGCTAGCTTTGCGATGGATATGCTCAACGAAGGTACTGCAAACTACTCATCAATGGAACTCGCAGCTCGTTTAGAGAGCTTAGGTAGTCAGTTGTCGACTCGAGCCGGTTTGGACACTTCGACCATCTCGTTAGATACACTGACCGTTAATTTGGGCGAGAGTCTTAACTTAATGGATGAGGTGTTACAACGTCCGACCTTTGCTGAGGATGAAATCGAGCGTAAACGCGCAAACTGGATCGAAAATATTCGCAAAGAGCAGGCGCGTCCACAATCGCAAGCGCTGCGCGTTTTGCCAGGCTTAATGTTCGACGAAAACCATGCATATAGTCAGCCGCTCACGGGCTCAGGCACGATTGACTCTATTAAATCGTTAACCCGTGATGATTTAGTGTCCTATGTGGATACTTGGTTACGCCCAGACAACGCTAAATTAGTTATCGTCGGCGATACCACTGAAGCTGAAATCAAGCCCATGCTTGAGAAGGCATTCAGTGCATGGCAAGCACCGACAAACGCGGTTCCGACTAAGCAACTTGATACGCCCGCGCCTCGCTCAGAATCGCGTGTATTCTTGATTGACCAGCCAGGTACACCACAGTCGTTGATTATTGCAGGTCAGTTAGCGCCTTCTGGCACAACAGCGAAGGCTGATTTGATCGATGTGACCAATACTATTTTAGGTGGTTCATTCACTAGCCGTCTTAATATGAACCTGCGTGAAGATAAAGGTTGGTCTTACGGTGCTCGTTCAATCTGGTTAGACTCTGAGGGTCCTGGTTTGTTAATCGCTTTAGCACCTGTGCAAATCGATAAAACAACCGAGTCGATCGAAGAAATCCTCAAAGAGTACAATCAGTATGAAGGTGATAAACCAGCCACTGAAGATGAACTCAAAAAAGTGATTGCGAACAAAACGGCTAAGCTACCTGGCGCCTATGAAACAAAAAGTGCGTTAATGGGTGCACTCACCGAAACCTTGAACAAAGGTAAAACGATTGAGTACTTAGAAGCTTATCCAAGCCGAGTCTCGGCCATCACGCTTGACCAGGTTCAGAGCGAAGCGAAGGATTTACTGCGCCCTGACGCATTAACATGGGTTATCGTAGGCGATCTCGATGTAATCGAAGATAAGGTTCGTGAGATGAATTTAGGCGAAGTCACCATTTTGAAAGAAACAAAATAACGACTGCCTTAATACGTTTAAAAAGGGCTGCCAATGCAGCCCTTTTTTTATATCCGTACTAAATAATGTGATTCCCTAGCACAAGAATCTGACAGACGATGACACCCACTGTGAGCATCAAACGCATAGGGTAATAACGCGATTGGTTGGTCATAGTTGTTCCGCGCGCCAGCTTGCGCTCAAAAAATAGCACTAAAGCGAAACCGACGATTTGCAGTAACAGCGACCAAAATATTGTGTTGAGTAGTAAGGTTAGCCAAGCGAGTAGTGCAAAAACATTGCTCGTAATTATTAGCCCTTGGGTTGATTCAGTGTCCGCTCGATGAAGCGCCCGTCCCCATAATATGCCGGATAAAAAACTCAATATAACCGCCCCATAAGAAACCAGCGCAGGTAACGGATTACCAATCAACGGCAGTTCTATTGTCATCAAACTTGATAGTGATAGCCCAAGAAACGGAAGCAAACCGCCAAAGCCAAGTAAATAGATCCATTTTGTTTTTACTGAAGTCATGACTACGTCCAATTTATTGTTTTTTTCGTATATCCAAAGTACGTCATATCATATGTAAAGTTCAATTCATGGAAGCAAAACATCAAACAGGATTAATCTGGTTTAATCTCGATCTGCGACTCATTGATAACTTAACGCTGATTCGTGCCGCAAAACAGTGCCAACAGCTCGTTTGTTGTTTCATTATTGACGAGAGTTGGTTTAAAGGAAATCGATATGGCCTCAACGGCATCAGTGAACCGCGTTGGCGTTATATACAACAGGCGATCGCTGACCTAGCAGCCTCTTTACAGCAACACGGTCAACAACTCATTATCCGTAAAGGTCAGCCGACAACTGAAATATCAACCCTGATCAGCACATTAGAAATCGACGCGGTCTACTGTAGCGATGACCCAGGTGTATACGAGCGGCGCCGCTGGGATACTCTAGTAAAGCGTTTCCCCTACATTAGTTTTGAGCGTGTCAGTAACCACACACTGTTAACTGAGCGCGAACTCGATTTCCCATTAGAGGACCTACCGGCAACCTATTCAGCGTTTCGCAAGCGCTTTGAGCCGCTCGCCGAGACATTTCCTGCGGGACGCGCGCTGAACCGGTTATCAGCACTGCCGCCAATGCCGCAGCGTACCGTTCCCTCGAACAGCGTTCCTTTTGTCGAGCCAAGTGGATATTTGAAAGGCGGTGAGCTCGCAGCACACCAACACTTAAACCACTATTTCGACTCGAATGCACCTAGCCGTTATAAAGAGACGCGTAATGCGCTTGATAACTTTGCTGACTCAACCAAACTCTCGGCTGCACTCGCTCTGGGTAACTTATCACCACGCCAGGTCATTGATGCTTTGCGAAAGTATGAACAAACGCAAGGGGCCAATGAATCGACGTATTGGATCGCTTTCGAACTGATGTGGCGCGAATATTTTCATTGGTACTTGCGAAGCTACCAAGAAAAGGTCTTTAAATTCAGTGGTATCCAAGGCAAAAAGCCTGCGACAAGCTTTTATCCTCAGCGTTTTGCTGCGTGGTGTAAGGGGCAGACCCCCTATCCTATCGTAAATGCCTGCATGCATCAGCTTAACCAAACCGGTTACATGTCCAATCGCGGACGCCAGTTGGTTGCAAGTTGCCTCATTCATGAACTACAGCTAGATTGGCGCTACGGCGCGGCTTATTTTGAACAACAGCTAATCGATTACGATGTAGCTTCAAACTGGGGCAACTGGCAATATCTAGCGGGCGTAGGCGCTGATCCCCGTGGTTCAAGGCGCTTTAACCTTGATAAGCAAACGCAAATCTACGATCCCGACGGTGAGTTTATTAAGCGCTGGCATGGCGATCAAGCTGTCTCACAAATCGACTTTACTGATGCGGCGGACTGGCCTTTAAGCTGATGGCAATAAACGTTGTTTGGTTTAAAAGAGACCTCAGGCTCAACGACCATGAACCACTCAAAGCCGCTATTTCAACCGGGCGACCGACACTACTTTGGTTTAATTTTGAACCATGGTTGGTGAATGATCCGCACTACGATGAGCGCCATTGGCGCTTTATCGTCGAATCAATTCGTGACATTAATCGCAAGCTCAAAGTATACAATACCCAAATTTACGTCACCTATGGCGATGCGGTTGAACAACTTCAGCTTTGGCATCAGCAATTTAATATCAAAAGCCTTTATAGTCATCAGGAAGTTGGTCTACTAAATACATTCGACCGCGACAAACAGGTCGCTAGCTGGTGTCGCCAGCACCACGTAAATTGGTACGAATCCCCTACTGGGGCTGTGCAGCGAGGTCTAAATAACCGCCAACAATGGCAAAAACATTGGTATGGGACCATGAAAGCGCCACTGGCAACACCTGACCTTGCGCGCATTCAGCCAGTTAAAGCAGTGAGTGTTGACTATCGCACGCTACCTAAAACATGGTTTAAGCGAAACTCATCATTTCAATATGGTGGTCCAACAGCCGCGGTCGCTACTTTAACGAGCTTTCTTGAGCAACGTGGACGCGCATATCACTACAGCATTTCTCAGCCTCTGCGAGCACAGCAACATTGTAGCCGCCTATCGCCCTATTTGGCTTGGGGTAACATCAGTTTACGTGAATGTTACCAAGCCACCGTCGATAAACGTCGTGAAGCTGGATGGCAACGACCACTTAACGCCTTCTTATCGCGACTTCACTGGCACTGTCACTTCATTCAAAAGTTCGAATCCGAAACAGCAATGCAAAATGCACCGCTTAACCGTGCTTACGAAAACTATCCTTATCGTTCCGATGCTCAAGTTGAGCAGCACCTTCAGGCTTGGCAACAAGGAAATACAGGTTTCCCCATGGTCGATGCTGCAATGCGCTGCCTTGTCGAAACCGGCTATATTAATTTTCGCATGCGCGCGCTGTTAGTGAGCTTTTTATGTCACTATCTTCATATTCACTGGCAGTATGCAACAACTCACCTTGCCGCGCTGTTTCTTGATTTTGAACCTGGCATTCATTATCCACAGATTCAGATGCAAGCCGGTATCATCGGCACCAACACCATACGAATGTACAACCCCGAAAAGCAGGCAATAGAAAAGGATCCGACCGGAGAATATATTGATCAATGGGTGCCAGAGCTTGCCGAACTGCCACTCGAGCTCAAGCATGCGCCGTATCGAATAACGCCGATGGAAGCACAGATGTACGGGTTTAAATTAGGTGAGGATTATCCTTCGCCGATCGTCGGCGTTGACGAGTATCGCCCGATTGCACGCGATACACTGTATCGCATCAAAAAAAGTGTCGCGGGAACAAAAGAAGCAAAGTGCATTTTAAAACGACACGTCGTATCGCGTTAGTTTAGCTTAATGATGTCTGGCGACGGCCGGCCAATATAGTAGCCTTGCAAAAACTCAATTTGTTGTTCAGTCAAGTAGCCATTGACCTGCTCAGTTTCAACAAACTCAGCGACCATCGGTATTTTTAGCTCACGACATATACTAATCATACCATTTAATATACTCGCGCTACTTGCATCCTCGAGAATGTTCTTAATAATACTGCCGTCGATCTTCAGATAATCGGGCCTCAGTTGGATTAAGCGCGAAAAATTTGAGTAACCAACGCCGAAGTCATCAATCGCGATCTCTGCCCCCAGAGATCGCACGCGACGCGTGAACTCATCAACCATAGAGAAATCCTCAGTTGACTCGGTTTCAGTGATTTCAAAAATTAACCTAGACTGCGGGTAGGCTTCGAGTTGATCCGTGATAAACGCAACGGTTTCAGCATTCAAAATGTCCTCAATCGATACATTGACTGATATTTGGACATTATGTTGTGCCGAATGAACAACCGCTTGCTCAACTACTCGACGAGTAATTTCGGGGTAATAGCGCGTTGTTTTGGCTTTGTCGAGAAAAAATCCGGGCGGTATGTCTTGTTCACCGTCGCGCATACGGACCAAAGCTTCATAATAATCTGGGCGTTGCCCATTGCTGCTTCGAATCGGTTGGTAATAGTTTATAAAGCGATTATTTTTAATCGCTGACTGTATTTTAGGTAACCAATTAATTGAGTTTTTAGCAGAAAACTCACGCTCATTAACGACATGAATACGCTGCCCAGAGAATACTGTTTTCGCCCGAGCTAGCGCACTTTCTGCGAGTTGTAATAATTTAGCTTTGCCAACACCCATGCCGATAGCGATATCGAGCGCTACATTGGCTCCGTTAACTTCAATTTGTCGCTCAATAATGTGCGTATAGAACCGTTGCAACTGCTGCTCAAACAGCGCGGGCACCATTCTAAACGATGGCAGTAAGGCAAACTTGTCACCATACAACCGGTATATATTAATATGACGAGGATAGAAAAACGACTTACAAGTCTCACTGAAGTTAAACAGCAGGCGGTCGCCAAACTCCAAGCCATAAAAATCTGCGTAACTGCGAAACTTCCGAATATCGATGATCGCTACGGTTTGCGTATTAACCCGTTTGATGTCAGCGATGAGCTCAACACGAGTGGGTAATCCCGTAGTATGATCAAATCGGGTTTCATTCAAAAGCTCATCCAAAAACACTTCGCGGGAAATATCCTGCAACAGAAGTACTTGCTCTTGCAGCTCTTGGCTGTCGTCGAACAAAGGCACAAAGATCGCCTTGAACCAATCAGCGCGACGATTCCCTAAGTTGAGTTTTACGGTACCTTGCCAATGGCTTTGTTGAGTGACACTGTAATCAAACTGATCTAACAATTGTCCACGCACATCGGTATGCAACAACTTGCTCAGCGGCAGTCCAGGTGAGATAACGTGCTGACTATCAAGCTGTTTAAGCGTTTCGCTAACCCAAACGATATGCCCGTTTGCGTCTACTCGAACACACAGCGATGCACTTTCCATAGCAAGCATCAATTGTTCAAGTATCTTACAATCTCTCACCTTGTCGTTTCTCCACACTACTTTTTATAGTTATTATTTAATGACCATAGCATTGTTAAGGCTAGCTGTTAATCTGCAAATGATCAGGGGTTATCACTGATAGTGGTTTATTTAAGCAGCACTCGCGACAACTTGCTGACGCCCTTGCTTTTTCGCCGTCAAAAGCGCCCTATCGGCTCTATCAATCGCCGACATCGCATGTTCATTTGGTTGACAGTGAACTACACCAAAACTACACGAAACGAAATCATTGAGGCCGTCGATTTGTAACTGACTAATCCCCGAGCATAGGCGCTTTGCGACAGCCTGTGCTTCAGAAAACTCAGTTTCTGGCAGCATAATCATAAATTCGTCACCGCCGAAACGCCCCATGATATCATTTTCTCGCAGTTGTTGATTGACGTAATTGGTGACACTGACCAAAACCCGATCACCTACGATATGACCGTGCACATCATTAATTTGCTTGAAGTAATCGAAGTCGAAGATAATCAGGCAACACGGTGTCTTTGATTGGCTCGACTGCAACTTGTATTCGAGCCGCTGCACAAAGTGCCCCCTTGATGCCGCTTTGGTGAGTCCATCACGCGCGACCCGAGCCGTCAACTCGGCGTTCTGCGCCATCAACGTAGGTATGGTCATAGCAAACCAAACACAGGCCGCAGTTATCGTCATCGCAAATTGATAAACCAAGGCAAAGTCAATGAGTTGTAACTGTGACACCAGTAGCGCCATAAGACCACTAAACAACGCTAAGATAAATACACTTGTCAGCGGACTCGCGGTTGTCGCTATCCACAAAAACGGCAGAATGATAAAAAACACGGTAAACGAAGCTTCAAATCGCTGCGTGTGATGCACTAAAAATAGTGACAAACACAGTAAAACAATCACTAAACTCAGCCGTGAAGCAAATGCTCGCCAGTTAACCGAACTCAAACTAAAACTAAGCTCGCCAAGGTACTCTTGAACTCGTGGATAACGCCACGAAACGATAGCAATGAATACGGGGGCTAATACAATCACACCGGCCATATCGCCTATCCACCAAGGTAGCCAGGATAGCCAACGTTGCGCGCCAGTCATCAAACCACCTTCCCAGATCGCCATTATCCCCAACAGCGACGTAAACATGGTGCTTAAAGCTGCAATTAACAGAAAGATCAGTACGGTGCGCGCAAAGCCATTGACACCATTGCTCATGTGAACGCGTTTTACCGCATATGCGCCGAGTCCTAAAGGCACCGTATGAGCTAACACAAACAACAGGCTGGTGGTCATCCAACTGGAGACAGATAACGGCTCATTATAAATTTCAGCAATCCAGGCAGTGCTTACGAATCCCGCCACCGCAATCGGTATGATTGCTCGCCAACCCAATACGAGCATCGCAGCAAAGGAGAGTCCCGCGGGGGGAAACCAAATGCTCGCGTGAGGTGCAAATTCAAGTACTACCGCAACTCGCCATAACGCCAACCAAGCGATTATCAGGCCGAGATAACGCATTACTCTATGCATAGCTTACCATTGTTATTATTATCGTAAGACTTAGAGTAATTAATATTCATTCATTATCAAATATATTTAGAACGAAAGTGTACAAATAAAGGCGGACTCACTTCGACTAAACTGTACGCGAATATCCAACTGTTCGGCAATATTACTAACAATCGATAGGCCCAGTCCTGTGCCGTCGATATCTAAATGCCCCCCACGGTAAAAACGTTCACCCACTCGGTCGATGTCGAACTGTGTTTGCTCACTTACTTGATTAGTAATGACTAACGCTCGCTTGCGTTGCTCGATGGTAATAGCGCTACCTAACTCACCATATTTAATCGCGTTATCGATTAAGTTTGATAATAAAATGTGTAACAAATCCGGATCGCTATGCACTGTCGCAGTATCGTCTAACCGGAGCTCAAAAGTTTGTTCTTTTTGCTCAGCTTTTTCATACCACAACGCAACAACCTCGCGTACTTGGCGTGCAAGTTTTAATACCACCTTTGAATTCATTTGTCGCTCGGTTCGAGACAGCAGTAATAAATTATCGATCAGTCGAATCAGCTGATTGACTGACGCCATCAACGGCTCGAGGACTTGTTTCTGTACATTAGACGACGAGTCAATTAAATTCTGAATCCGCAATTTAAGGTTAGCAACAGGCGTTCTTAATTCATGTGCAGCATCGGAGGAAAACCGTTTTTCACGAGCAAAAGACTGCTCTACCCGGGATAAATAATGATTTAAAGACCGACTAATGACAGCCACTTCCTCAGTATCGTCAAAGCCACTTAGTTGCTCATAATTATCACTCGGTTTTGAGCGTATGGTTTTTGCGAGTCGTTGAAAGCTGGCAAAGTTAAAGTTAACACTCCACCATCCCAACCAAATAATCACGGGGAGCATCAATAGAATAGGCACCAGCGTATCAATGGTTAGGTCACCGCGAAGTTCGGCACGAAAGTCATCTTCTTGCAGCACGAGCATTCGCAAGCCGCTTTTTAGATTGGTCGCTCCGAATACATACCAATATGAATCACCTTGCTGTAATTCCGAGATACCATCCGTGTATTGAATTTTCTCCGAATTAAGCCAATCACGACTGGCGTATATAACATCCCCACTCACAGTTTCTAAGCGAATGGCAAGTTTTCTTTCGTAGTCCTGTAACCATTCAGGAGTATGGTAAACCAGTTCAGCATTCGATTCAGTCGCATCAAGTTGCTGACTAATGTTACCCAACTCAAATTGGCTGATTAGCGCATTCATAGTATGCGCTTGCTGTATCAGTTCGGCATCAAATAACTCATCAACTTCGTGGCTGACCTCAAAATAAATCCACAACGCCGACACGCTGCTACCAAACAAATACACGACTGAGACCGTTAACAGGATCCGGCGGCGTATTGATTTTAGCTTACTAAAAAATTGATTTAATCTTTGCATCGTAATCGGTAACCAACGCCCCTAATTGTCTCGATAAGTTCACGCTGCCCCAGTTTTTTGCGCAAGTTGTGCACGTGAACTTCAAGGGCATTACTTTCAACTACATGCGTATCTGAACTCAGTAACGCTTCAATTTTATCTCGTGGATGAACCTTCATCGGTTGCATAACAAACAATTGCAACAGTTCGTATTCTTTGCGTGATAACGTGATTTCGCGACCATTAACAAAGGCTTCTCGACTCGATGTGTCAATGGCGACAGGACCGCACTCTATTTTTGCCGAGGCATAACCACTGCGTCGGCGCAGTAACGCGCGTAAACGCGCCGCTAACTCATTGACATCGAACGGTTTTGTCATAAAATCGTCGGCACCCGCGTCAAGCAGGTGAATGACATCACTGGTTTGGTCACGTGCGGTAAGCACTAAAATCGGAATATCAACGCCCTTTTTACGTATGCTTTGTAATACACGCTCGCCGTCAATATCGGGTAGACCCAAATCCAAAATGGCAACATCATACTCCTGCCGATTAAAGTTAGAAATTGCAGCAGCGCCAGTTCGCACCCAAGTTACCATGAACTGCCGTTGAGATAACCCTATCTCAACGGCTTGTCCTAGTGTTTGATTGTCTTCAACTAATAGCAGTTGCATGACTTGTCCCTATCACTTGTTTAACTTTCTATTCGCCTTTTTAATCAGTGCTTGCACTTCATCCCTGCGCTTCGCATCAGCCAACGGACGTTCTGGACGCGCGTCCGCTAATAGTGCTTGCTCAGCAAAGCCCAATGCCCGTTTGTATTGTCCCTGTTCGTATAAGTAATCGGCATAGAAGTAGTTACTATCAATCCCTTTAGGGTTTATTTCCAGCGCTTTTTTAAGCAGCTTTTCCGCCTCGTCATCATCACCGAAGCCAAACGGCCAGCCTGGCACCTTGTAATATAAGGTACCTAAGCTCGCGTATGCAGAGCCTGACAGCGCGTTGGGGTCAATAGCGAGCGCCTTTTCCAAACTCGCCTTTGCCTCCTTCGCGAGGCCTAAAGCCCCCAAGCCACCGACAGCGCCCGCCTCAGTACTTTTGATAATGCCGAGCCAAATATATGCTTCTGCATTATTCGGTTCCGCATCAACCCATGCTTGCGCCTCCTTAGCTAAAGATTCAAATGCATGTTCTTGGGCGTCATCAGTGAGCGTATAGTTAACTTCAGCCCAGCGGTGCTGAATATCTAACAGCTTGCTCTGTGCCATGACCGAATGACTGGTCAATAAAAGTGCACTGGTAATCGCTGCATAAACTAATGATTTCATATTAATCACTCCTTAATTATTGACTTAAGCGTACGGTTAACTTTAAATAACGCGCCATCCAACCACTGCGGCCGAATACTGTTTAACACCACGTATAACTTCTCGGGAAAGCCAATAGTCCGATTTATTTGACCACTCTTTATTTGCTTGATTATGCAATCGGCCACCACGTCAGGCGCATCCTCAGTCGTCTGGGTGCGCGCATTAAGTGCTTGCATTAATGGTCCGTTGAAACCCGTTTTTATTGCGCGAGGCGCGGTATACATTACGCGTACAGAGGTATCTGATAACTCTCGCCGCAATGATTCGGTAAAGCCTTTAAGTCCAAACTTTGTAGCACAATAGAGCGTTTGCCCCGGAAACCCGATACGGCCAAACACTGAACCTACATTTAGAATAAAGCTACGGCGTGACTTAAGCTCAGGTAACAGCTCAGCTGTCAACAAAATAGGCGCCAGCAAATTGGTGGATAACATCGCCTCAGCTTGTGAATACTGCTGTTCAAACACACCTTCAGCGGCCATCCCTGCATTATTAATCAGTCCGGTAACCGGCAGCGTGTCACTTTGCGAGCAAAGGTGCTCCACTAACAGGTTACGCGCCTTGGACTGAGTAATATCTGCAACCCAATAGTCCTGCTGTAACGATTTCGCTAATTGAGTTAACTCTGTTTCATTACGCCCAACTAAGGTCAGACGTACTCCCACATCAGTCAGTTGACTTGCCAGCTCTCGGCCAAGCCCACCGGTCGCTCCTGTTAGAACGATGTGTTGCGAGTTCCAGTCCAGACGCATGGGTTATTCTCCAGCCAGAGTGGGAATTGCGCGGAACATCTCACCATAAAGGTGATACACGCTGCGCGCCGTGCGAATAATCGCTTGTTGAGCCTCAACATCGGTCAACTGATTCATAAGGTCTTCAAAAAATTTAACGTGATCCTGATCCAAGTCGCCGTGTGACAATAGATAGCTAAATGCGCTGTTAGGTAGCGCTAGACGCGCCTGAACCTTGTGTGCAGCTTGTGTTGCCAACTGCACACTGGTGCCCTCAAGCACATGTGCCATGCCGAAAAAAGCTGCGGGGTGATAGCGCTGCATGTGATCATAAACCACCGATACCATCGCATCGGTGCTCCAGTGAGGCTCCGCATTTTTTATCTGCTCAGGATCCGCACCGGTCGCTTTTAAATCGTTCAAAATCCAACATTCGTGACCATACTCCTCTTCGATATACTCGACGACCGCTTTGCGCAACCACTCGAGCGAGTTGGGTAACAAGCTACCGGCGCGCATTAATAGTGGTACCGTATGTTTTACATGATGATAGGCTTGTCCCAAAAAGGCTTGGTAGCGCGCTCGAGTAATATCACCCGCAAAGGTATCTTTGATAACAGGTGCACTCAGCAAGAAAGCTTGTTCAGTCTTTGTTTGGTCACATAATGTGTTGAAAAATGTCATAGTTAGTACTCCAATGATGACATACTGAATGGATAACGGCTTAAAATGGCTTGGCGTCGTAGTCGCCCCGTCCCCGTGAGTTGCTGGTTCGCCACCGTAAATGGCGTAGAGATAAGTTCGATATCCTTTATTTGTGCATAGTCCGGCAGTTTCATATTCACTCCCTGCACTGCTCGCTCGATTTCATTACGTTCAGCCGAGCTAACAATAAGGGCTCTTAAAGGGTGCGACTCATCGCCACTGACACACACTTGGCTAATTAACGAGTTTGTTAGAAGTTCTGTTTCAAGCCACTCGGGATCCACGTTACGACCATAAGGAGTCACGATGATGTTCTTCTTTCGACCATCGATATATAAATGACCAAACGCGTCAAAGTGGGCGAGATCACCTGTGGCTAGCCACTCAACGGCCAGAGCCTCGCCTCCTAAGTAACCCAACATTAGAGGAGAACGGATAAACAATTCACCACTTCTAATTTGCCCAGACACGTGTGGAAGCAACCTGCCGACAGAGCCCAAGGGACGTTGCTTTGAGATATCATTTAAAGCAACCACAGAAGCGCACTCCGAAAGACCATATCCAACAACGATAGGAAGCCCTAAATCCATCGCCCCCTGCTCTTGCGCTGCGGCAAGCCGAGCGCCTCCGACGGCAATAAACTCAAACTGGTGCGCGGATAAACCAAAGTACTCTACACCGGCACAGATCACCTCAAGTAAAGCAGGTGGGATGACCAAAGTTGATATCTGGTACTGTTTTAAGCAATTAATAAACTGCTCAACGTTCAGATCACTAGCGCCCATAAGACCTATTGAGCGGCTGGGTAATACGACAACTTCAGCACCAAGCGCTAGCGTTACGTATACACCGGCAATATTTTCTAACAGTACGGCCAGCGGCATGACAACCAAATGCCGAGAGTGCAGTTGATTGGGCAGCCTATCGAGCAAACTCGAGACCACTGTCGCTATACCGTCTGCCGATAAACAAACACCTTTCGGTTGTCCTGTACTACCTGAGGTGTAGGTGACTTTTTGCGTTCCATCAGGCAAACGTGCTTGCAGCTTATTCGTTGATAGTTCAAAGATAGCGGGAAAGTCCGCCGCAACAGATAAACGTTCTGCTGTTGCTGCTTCTCGTAGTTCGGTGTCAAGCTGCATACCAATAAGCAGTTGCGCTGCACTATCATGCAGTACATTTTGTTGTTGCTCGACACTAAAAAATGGTGGGATAGGAATCAGCACTTTGGCCGCTCGTAAACATGCAAGATCCCAAATAACCCAGTCAAAGCTATTTTCTAACGCTATTGCGATACGAGTTTCTGAACGAGAATTAAGCCACGCAACTGCGTTATCTACGCGCATCCAAAGCGCTCTGTAAGTCAACTTTTGCTCTGCACTGCGTAACGCCACATGGTCGCTCAATGCGTGACGCTTCAGTAAGGTCATTAGATCAGGCATGAGCGCGCTCCTGAAATGGTTGGTCTAGAAAGCGCGCTGGCTCTACATCAGACACTGGATAGCTATCAGTCCAGCCTGCAAATACGCTCGGTTGGTGAGCGTAATACGAGCCCCATTCTGCGTTTGTGTCCACTTGCAACTTACCTCTTTCGGCGAGTGCTAGTTTTTGCAATACAATACCGCGGCGCTCTAGAAAGTGAGCCAAACCGCGTGTTGCTGTGAATAACACCACGGTTCTGCGAAGATCACGTAACGCCAGCACGATAGCTTCAACAAGATCGGGTAAATAACGTCGCCCGAGCGTTGCCATCGAACCTACCTCAGCGACTTCTTGCCGTGACGGCATACGCTTACCTAGAATCGAATAATTGCCCAACGGTTGAGTCATATATTGCTCAGAGAATAAAATACGTTGTTCTGCCAGTTGCACACCGCAAGCGGCGACGAGTAAATCATTCTGATAAACCGCAAGGATATTTTCCGGCAACTGCGTGATACAGGCATTAAAACTGAACCAGTAACGTTCACATATAAAATGTTCCGCCTCTAAACGTCTTGGGTCGGATGGTTTGAGCCAGCGAGCGGTGAGCCGAATGTGACTATTCTCTTTAAGAGTAAATTCCTGATTCGATGGCATGAAGCTATCTCCAACATAATGAGCATGACTGCCGAAACTAGAGATAACTTTAGAGGGGTTTTCTTAAATATTTCTTAAGATAAATTTTATAGGAATGATTTCTTTACATCGGAGAAGTTCAGAAAAAGTTTCGAACAAGGTTGTTGCGAATGGTTATCATTTAAATTAATCTTATGCATTATCATGTGAATAAGGAAGACGATTATGCAACCGATCGCCTCTCAAGCTGGCCGTGTCAGTATTTCGATTGACCGTAATCAACTGCTAAAGCTCATGCAGTCGCAAGCGGTAGTGGCTTGCGACCTAAAAGCATGTGATGCAAACAGCCAATCCTGCCTCAAGCAGCTTGTGCTCGAGTGTAGCAAAAATGACTTTAATGGCAGTTAGCGTAAATAGTTTAACGCGCCAACAACCGCGGCTACTTGTGCATCAATGCATTGCTCGGGCGTGGCATTCTCACTATCTGGATAGACCTCTGTAGTCGTCGCATACATCGCTTGACTCAGGCCAATACACAAGCCCAGTTCATGAGTTGGGTAACTAATCACACCGGGGATATCAATATCCGTTCCAATTAACCGATTATTCTCGTCTGCCGGAGCGATATGAGTGACTTTAGCCACTTCCGCAAGTACCGCTTGCTGAAACTCGATTTGTTTATTTTCCGAGTTAGTGACTAAATAAAACCCGTCTGGGATGTTCCAATTGGTATTTACTTCACCATCTCGCGCTGCTTTGGCAGGACGAAACTCTGAATTGTCAGTATCCGTTGTCTCATGCAAATCAACATGCGCGAGTAAATCGACACCAAGATCCGTTATCAGTTGCAGTACAAAACCGGACTCTTGCGCTGGACTCGGCTGATAAAACGAACGATTAGGGTCAACTGCGTCGGGGTTCCAACGATTAATAGTCTCGTAACCCCAAGGGCTAATACACGGCGTCACAATAAAATTGAACACGTCTTGATACGCTTGCATTTGCTCATCAATAAATTTAAGCGCGCCGTGCACTCCGCTGGTTTCATAACCATGAACACCGCCGGTTACGAGTACCGTCGGCTTTTCATCGTCCCAGTCAAGTGACAATACCGCATATAAAGGATAGCGCTGGCTGGCGTATTCCAACTGACCGTATTCACGAACGTCAAAACGGGCTTTAAAGCGCTCAATTTGGCTAATAACGTCAGCTTCATACGAACGTTGAACACGCTGTTGTTGCAGCCATTCTTTCTTTTCTGACTCGCCCCACGGCTGACCCGGGACACCGATTGGATATTGCTGTTGTTGCAAAATTTTAACTCCCAACAGTTATGGTTCATTAGGTTATGCTAACACAGCGACCATCACGAATTCGATTAATACACGCGAACAATAGCAACCGACGTTGAAAAGCATTACCATAGGCGGCAATTTTTTCTCGCTGTAAAAATTCCATGAGTTATTCACGACTGCAAATCGCACTCGCCATTTTCGCTATGGCCATCGGAACCTTTTCGATCGGCATTGGTGAATTTGTCATGATGGGGCTTCTTCCCAACGTAGGGGCTGACTTTAACACCACCGCTCAGCAGACTGGTCACCTGATCAGTTTATATGCGCTCGGTGTGGTAATAGGCGCTCCCCTTATCACTTTACTAGGTGCACGCATCCCTCGTAAGCCACTGATTATCGCTTTAATGCTGGTGTACGCACTCAGCAATTTACTCAGTGCGCGCGCAGATAGCTTTTTGGAACTGCAGCTTTTCCGTTTTATCAGTGGCCTACCTCACGGAGCCTATGGCGGTATCGTGTGTCTGATGGCTGCTGGGCTAGTTAATAAGTCTCAACGAGGCATGGCGGTCACCATGGTAATGATGGGCTTGACCATTGCAATTTTAGTCGGTAACCCGCTCGCTACCTGGTTTGGCCAATTGCTGGATTGGCGCACCGTGTATATCGGAGTCGGTGTTGTGGCATTAAGTGCGGCGATTTTAGTCGTTGCCTGCGTACCACAGCCCAAGCAAGCATCAGCAACACGCGTACGAACCGAACTACGCGCGCTAAAAAATAGTCAAGTATTACTCACTCTAGCTATCGGTAGTGTAGGCTTTGGTGGCATGTTCGCCGTATTGAGTTACCTCTCGCCTACCTTACTTGAAGCAACACAAGTGCACGAATACTGGATACCCATTGCATTACTTATCTACGGCTTAGGTTCGTTTACCGGCAGCATTGTCGGCGGTAAACTGACTGACCTTAACATGAAGTGGGCAATTGCAGGTGCTTTAACTTGGGCTATCGTTGTGCTGGCTGTTTTTCCCCTCAGCATCTATTCTCTCTACACTATTTTGCCGATGGCATTCTGCTTGGGTACTACTGCAATGTTAGTGCCTGCACTGCAAGTCAGACTCATGGATGTAGCCGGCGAATCACAAACACTTGCTGCGTCGCTCAACCATGCAGCCTTTAACATTGCCAACGGTTTAGGTGCCTTTTTAGGCGGCTTATCGCTGAATACGTCTCTAAGCTGGCAAGCAACGGGCTGGGTTGGTTGCTTATTAGCACTCGCGGGCCTTATGGTGTTTACCATCACCAAATATCATAGTCGCAAAAGTTCAGTACACTTAAGTTTGTAGATATTATGAATATTTTCTCGATGTTTTTAATTGGCTTAGCAATGTCAACCGATGCCTTTGCAGCGGCAATCGGTAAAGGTATTGCTATGCGTAAGCCAACTCTCAAACAAGCATTAAAAATAGGTGTCTTGTTTGGTGTAGTCGAGGCGATTACGCCGATGCTGGGTTGGTTATTGGGTAAAGCCGCTGCGCAGGTCATTTCAGAGTACGATCACTGGATTGCGTTGGCATTACTCAGTCTGTTAGGCCTGCACATGATAAAAGAGGGCCTGTCGCCAGACGATGATAAGGACAGTGAAGTTGACCCAACCCAACAACCCTTTTTTAAGCTATTTCTGACCAGTATTGCCACGTCGATCGATGCAATGGCGGTCGGTGTGGGCATGGCATTTCTTGATGTAAATATCTTCCTTGTTGCCGTGATAATAGGCTGCTCTACCTTTGCAGCAGTTACTATTGGCGTCATGATCGGGCGTTACGCGGGTCATATTATCGGTCGCTATGCGGAAATAGTTGGCGGTATCGTACTCATCGGTGTCGGTATCGCTATAGCTGCCGAGCACGTCGGGTTACTGGGGTAACCCGACGGTTGTTTAGGCGTTTTTAGTCTTTACATAAAAGTAAATTGCATAAAAAACACACAGCCCAATCACTATCGCTAGGCCAGTAAATGAAAAGAATATCACGGGGTCTTTAAAGAACTGTTGCCAAATACTCATCGCTCTATCTCCAAACAAGTTATCTACCGCTCAGTTTAATAACTCAACCCAGTTAACCCATTGACCTAAGTCATGAAAACTTTAACTTGCAAGACAGGTTAAATGCGTTAACTATGGTTTGATGATTCGCTAATGGAGACGATTTCATGCACAAGCTTGTGTGGGTGCTGATCTTTACGAGTTGCTTAATTTGGTCAGCTTATCATCCGAACGATCCGATGACATGGTGGTTAGAAGTGCTTCCAGCTTTGCTAGGCGCCCTTCTGCTAGCGGTCACCTATCGGCGATTTACCTTTACGCGTTTGGTATACGGTTTAGCCCTCGTACATTGCGTCATTTTAATGATCGGTGGCCATTATACGTATGCTGAAGTCCCATTTTTTGACACCCTCGGCGACTATTTTGGTTGGCAACGGAATAATTACGATAAACTCGGTCACTTTGCTCAAGGCTTCGTCCCAGCCATGATCGTGCGTGAATTCGTCGTGCGCAATCATCTTATTTTCGGGCGCTTATGGCAGTTTGTATTCATTACCTCATTTTGTTTAGCATTCAGTGCTTTTTATGAGCTAATTGAGTGGTGGGTTGCTGTGGCCACTGGCGAAGGTGCAGAGGCCTTCTTGGGTACACAAGGTTATGCTTGGGATACACAGTCCGATATGGCATTTGCGCTTATTGGCGCAACATCAGCTTTGTTGTTACTCTCAGGAATACATAATCGGCAAATTGAACAGAAGCGCTCTCTCTATGGCAGAACACAATAAACAAAACAATGAGTCTAATCTAGGTTTGAGTATGGGCATCGGCATCGCCCTAGGCACCACTATTGGTGTTGCTATGGATCAACTTGCAATGGGTGTTGCATTAGGCGTCGCATTCGGCGCCGCCTATGGCTTTGCAACTAAAAAGAAGCCTGACTCGGATGACGATAAGTCAGACTAAGCGCGCGGTAAATAGTCACCCAAATAATCATCATCAGCGAATAACTCGGCGAGAATGGCTTGCTCGGTTTGGTTCCTATCATGCTCTTTTGTCGGCAATCGAACAATTAAATGCAGCTCTTCCGCACATTGCAGTTGGATAGTTACGCGCGGTTCAACGACAGGTTGTTCGAGCCCTGTCCGATAGCTCAGGCGTGCAAAATGTCGTTTAGCCTGATCAATGTAGGGTTCGCTGTATTTTTGTGCTAATTGCAATAACTTCTCTTGCGCTGGTCGCCATTTATGCTGACGCAAAAACGGTACACTGAATGTATGTAAAACAAAGTCTTGCGAGTAACTTTCATTGATCACCGCCTCACTCGCAAACAATGAGTTAGGTAACACGATGAGTCGGCCACTACGCTGTTGCATAGCTTTGCCCGGCCCCACTTCAAGAATCGTTGTGGTCAACAGGTTCTGATCGATAACGTCGCCACGGAACTCTTTAACCTGTATGCGATCGCCGATATTAAACGAGCGCGCGCCCCCTTTAATTAGAGCCCCCGAAACACAAAGAATCAGCTCTTTGGTAGCAATAACGAGCGCGACTGCAATAGCGACCATCGATAATGCAAAAGTCCTTAATTCATGACCCCAAATCACCACTAAGCCGAGAATTAGGATAATCAATAAAATATTTCGCAACTGGATAAGCCAGCGTCGACGCATTTCACTTGATTGAATATTGCGACGAATAAAGCGACGCAGCAAAAAGCGACTCACTGCCACAACCAAGATCAAAAGTAGTGTACTAATCGTCAGACGAATCAACGACTCGGAGTTTTTTAACTCCTCTATAAATGCATTAAGTGCCGACTGCATGACGTCTGACATAGATAACCCTCAAAAAATAGAAAATAACGTTCAACTATTATGATCGTTTATTGCAAAACTCGTGTAAATACACTGTGACAGCTATATTTTTCTACTATATTAGAAATCGTTCTAATTAAACAGGAGGTGTTTCATGGCATCAGTAAAAACTTTATCACTCGTAAGTTTGATGGCATTAGCAAGCTTGAGTCTTGCTGCGTGTTCACAAGAATCAGCAGAAGACAAGACTGAACAAGCAATGGAGTCTGCAAAAGATACAGCCGATAAAATGGGCGATGCTGCAGAACAAAAAATGGAAGAGGCCGGTGAGTATCTCTCGGATTCTGCTATTACTGCAAAGGTTAAAACGGCTCTGTTTGACAACGGCGGCTTAGATAGCTCAAAAATCAGTGTCGAAACTCGGAATAAAACCGTTTATTTAAGCGGTACTGTAGCGACCGAAAATGATGCTGAAACCGCCGGTCAATTAGCTGAAGGCGTAGACGGTGTTGAAGACGTTGAAAATGACATTGTAGTAGGCAACTAAGCTGTTGTTGCTTGAGTTTCGAGCCCGTTTAAACACGGGCTCGTGCTTTTATTAACGTATTGCGCGGTGTCAGTTCGCGATCACAAAATGCCTCTAACGAAACCTCGTAGCCCTGCTCCGTTAGAAAAACAGCTCTATCGAGCAATAACCAACGTTCAATATATGGCTGAAACTTCAACCTTACCTGTTCTATCGCCTCAGTAACTTCAAACCGTTGCTTACCTCTTGTCAGCCAGTAGTCAGCATCAAAACTTGAGTTGAGACTCACCCCATGTTGCGCTGCAGCCCACCGACAAAAATCCTCAAATGAGCCCATAAAGATTGCTTTAGATACGGAGTTGAGCGGTCGGTAATTTGGATCATTCAGCTGTTCTTGACGCCAAGACTCATAACCCAAGCGCCATACAAGCTCCGTATGACGTAGCCCTCGCGCTCGTCTACCTGCTGTCACAAGTCCCTGAGCTGCGAGCCTTAACGCGTTTTTATTGAGCTTCAAATCACATTGTTGCGCAGCCTTTGATAACGGCTCGTAGTGTACCTGTCGAGTCAAATGATAGCAGCATGGCGCCACGTAAATGTCCCGCACCTGCGCCTCACTCGCGTGCCCCAACAACCTAATATGTAAGTCGCCGCACGCGTGCAGTGCCATTGCCGTTCGACTGTTGCGAAGTATTTGCTGAATCTTACCATCACCCGCCGTCGCCAATACATCCTGCTGAATAAACGTTTGTGGCAACTGGTGTTTCAGTGCAAGCTCAGAGCCTTCCGCACACAGCGCAGATTGCCATTCAATACTGGTTACTGGGCGTTGCTGGGCCAAACTCAATAATCGCCCTAAGTGCCCCTTGCCAGCACACCACTCTATGGCCATCGCTTGGTGCTCCGGTACCTGAGCAATAAACGCTCGCACTTGCGCTAGTTTGCGGCCTTTGATGCCTTGGGTAAGCCAAAATGGCGGAGACGGTTCCGAGGCTTCATTCGGTTCATATGGCCAAACGGGATCAACTAATAACCGCATGCCCTCAAGTGTCCTAGCTAGCGTCGACTCACCTTCCCACGGCCATTCGCAGTGTTCGAATGCAACGATGTCCCAAAAAGCCCTGCTATCTGCAAGCGCCTGACTGTATTGCTCGAGCAGTTCTTTTAAGTTCACAGCATTAACCTAATCAATGACCCGACACTATTTTATCTTACTTGATAGCCATTCTTCCAGACAGCCTGAGGCTCTAGTAAAACCTGCATCCCCTGCTCAGGTGATGAGTCAATCAATACTATATCGGCGCGTTGCCCCACCGCCAATCGTCCTCGATTGTTAATTCTCCAACGACTAGCCGCGAGCGCGGTCGCTGAATTAATCGCATCTTGCCAGTTTACGTCTTGTGCTTCGAGCCACATCAGCTCTGCAATCAGACTAATGCCGTGTGCGGTACCTGGGTTGGGCGCATCGCTCCCCACCAGTACGTCAATCTCGCTTTCATTAAGCAGCCGGGTGTTAGTTTGTAAGTTATTATAAAATGAGGTTGATGCCATAGTCGCGCCACCACCGCTTAAATTATTTGCATTCCCCTGATTAAAACAGTCTCCACAGGCGGGCAATAGTACCTTTGTATTAAATTCACCGTGCACTAGGTGCTCATAAATAATGTTGGTTGGCACGACAAATACCTGTGAATCTTCCATTACACCCATCAATTCTTCGCTCATGGGCTTATCAAAAAAACCATGCACCAAACCATCAGCGCCGGCAGCAACGGCGTGCTCTGCAGAAAGGTGGTCGGCGATATGCACCACGGCTAACACCTGCTGAGCATGCGCCGCTTGAATAACACGCTGCAGTTGTTGATAACTGATCGATGGGCGGTGAGGGTAAGCAGCGCCTTCTGCGGTGTACACAATCTTAATAAAGTCAGAACCCTCAGCAATACGTTCCGATACAGCCGCTTCGGCGCTATCATTGTCAGCAAGCGGGTGAGGGCTAAACCCGAACTGCGTTCCATGCCCCTGCGGCGCAGTAACCAGCCGGCCAGCTCCCCACATATCAGCCTCCTGCTGCAATTGTACTGAGCTCCGTTGTTGCCGAGCTTTAACTAACTCACTTGGATGCCCGAATAGATCAATCACCGTTGTCACACCAAAATCAAGTGCTTGTTCTCGCGCCTTACCCCACGCGTGAACATGGCTATCAATCAGTCCAGGAATAAGCCATTGGCCCGGCTTGGTGGGGTAAACGCGCTGATTAGTGTTCGGTGGCTGCGAATCAACGCGTACAATAACACCCTCTTCGACCGACACGTAATGCGCTTGTAACACTTTCTCACCATCGAATACATTGATAGGCCCAACGGTAAAACTATTCTCTTCGACCGGCGCAGGCTCAGGTAATAACCACAATAACGCAGCCACAACAACAACGCCGACGATCCACGGAAGTTTACTCATGATTGGCTCCCACTAAAGCGTCCAGATAGGCCTTTCAGCACTGCCATCATGCTGACACTGAATAGGCACAAATAAATAATATGCCAATACCAACTGACCTCATCGGCCTTTCCGATGACCGCATAACCTAATTGCACTAAGTGATAACTCGGCAGCCCATAAGCGACCCATTGCACCCAATCAGGCATTAAAAACAGAGGAAACCATAAGCCAGACAGCAGCGCCATGGGCAGATAAATCAGGTTAACGACACCGGCTGCAGCACGATCAGCGACTAAGGCTCCAATGAGCATCCCTAATGCAGCGAAAGGCAACGTACCTAACGTAAAAATCAGTGTTAAGAGTCCCCACTGCCAAAACCATAACCGGACACCAGCGAGCCAAGCAGACTCGATGTAAAGCAAGAGTAGGATAACTGCAGAAAAAACGGCACTATTGACGAGCTTGGCAAAAATAAAGCTATTGAACTTCATTGGCGATAATAGCTTTAAGGTGAGCCATCCATGAGTGCGCTCACTCGCAATACTCACCGCAAGGTGAAAAAACGGCGGACCCATAATCCCAAAACAAGCATATGAAATAAGAAGGTAATCACTATGACCGTTGGAAAAATCCACCATGATGCCAAAAAAGAAGTAAAACACGACCGGAAACGCAAACGCCGGTAGGTAAAAACTAGGCGATCGCAATAATACCCGCATATCCATTTGAGCTTCGACTAACCATTGGTTCATGACGCGTTTTCTCCTATCAATGTGGACATCAATTGTTCTAAAGACATACTTTTTATGGGTAACTTCTCGGCGGGCGCCTGTTTACGCAAGAGCACCACAGAGTCAGCCAATTGATAGGCTTCTTCTATGTAGTGCGTGGTTAAAATAATGGCGACACCCTGACTTTTCAGTGACTCAATACAACGCCACATCTGTTGTCGTGTATTCAGGTCCATCCCAACGCTAGGTTCATCCAAAAACAATAATTGCGGTCGGCCGATGAGTGCGAGCGCAAACATGACACGCTGCTGCTCTCCGCCTGACAAGACAGCAAAACGCTTGTCTAATAATGAACCGATAGGTAGCAGCTGCTTTAACTCCTCGATATCGACTGGATTGCTGTAATAACTTCGATATAGCGTAATCTGCTCGTGTACAGTCAATTGCCCGTTCACAGCCCCCACCTGCATGACCACGCCCCAGCGCTGCTTTAATGAGGGACTCCGATACTTGCTTGGCTGCTGTTCATCAAACAGGCCAATTTGGCCCGCGTCTGGAGCAGTCAGTCCAAGAATGCAGCGAATCAGTGTTGTCTTACCGACGCCATTCTCACCTAGCACCGCAACGACCTCACCACCGTTAACATTCAAAGAAAATTCGCTTAATACGGGCGTGTTAGCGTAGGACTTCGATAAATTTGTAATTGATAGAACCGTCATTACTCACCTCCATTTTCTGCTAGCTTAGTGAGTTACCCCGAACGGAGGCAGTCATCTTTGTCATTTTATTGTGATGACAATTGTCACTAGCATGAAATGAAGGTTCGTTTCATAATGCGACTATGAAATTAAAACAGCCGCAGCTTTCTCTTGAACGTAAATACGCTTGGGTTTACCTGATGAACCTGGGCTTTTTCGTCGTGCCCATGTTTCTATACCCGTTCACGGTATTAGAATACGTCGCTATGACCGCCGCACTTTTAGGCTTTGTGGCAAGCTATTACTGGGCATTCAGTGTCTCTTCAGCCCACATGTTGAAGCCGATAATCATTATGTATGTGATCGCATGCGCGATTACGCCCATTAATCCCGCATCAATCACTATGTTCGCCTTTATTGGCTTTTTCCTGGGGTTCGCCTATCGCCTGCTACCCGCTCTATTGGGGCTAATCGCTGTGGTACTGACGCTTGCGTTGTTGCACTACTATGTCGTCGATACGTGGTCTTGGTTTGTTTATTACGGCGCAATATTAAGCGCTGCGATCCTTATCATTGGACGTGTCGAGCGCGTGCGTCAAAAGCACTTATTGAGTCAGCAGCGCACGGATTTAGAAATTGAACAACTCGCTACGACGCTAGAGCGTGAGCGCATTGCACGCGATCTACACGATACTTTAGGACACACGCTCACGAGCGTGCTACTCAAAGCTGAATTAGCGCAGCGCCACATCCATTCTGGTCAGGGTGATGCCGCCAGTCACCACTTAAAAGAACTAACCGACATTGCACGGACCTGTTTAAAGCAAGTCAGGGAGAGCGTGACCGGCTATAAACATGGCGGTTTTGACTTTGTGCTACAACAACTCTCCGTGCGCTTACAGGAAGCTGGATTCAAAGTACACGTAGAGGGCGCGCTTACTCAGTTAAATAGGGCTTATGAAACGCCGCTGGTTCTGGCGCTCACCGAACTCGTGACAAATATTATTCGTCACAGTGAGGGTGACCATGTGTTTATAAAGCTTCAAGAGAAGGCTGCTAATACCAACATTGAAGTATTCGATAATGGATATGTGACAGAGTTCGAATTGGGTAATGGCTTGTTAGGAGTTAATGAACGTATCGAACGCCTCGGTGGGCATGTTGATATCAACACAACAAAAGGTTGCCAAGTAAAGTTATTCTTACCCGCAGCCGCAGTGGAGTCCTGACTATGAAAATATTATTGGCTGAGGACCAAGCAATGGTAAGAACTGCCTTAGCGAGCCTGCTCCGCTTGGATGGCGGTTATGAGGTCGACGAAGCCGCTGACGGACGCGAGGCTAAAGATAGTCTTGAAAACAACGCTTACGATTTACTACTGACCGATATAGAGATGCCTCACATGACCGGGATTGACCTAGTGCAGTGGGTCAAAGCTAATGCACCAACCACTAAAACGGTGATCATTACTACGTTTAACCGCTGTGGGTACGTGAATCGCGCTGTCCAAGCGGGCGTCGATGGTTTTCTACTAAAAGATGCGCCAGTCGACCAACTCATGCAGTCATTAACTGCTATTTTGGCAGGCAAACGCGTCATTGACTCTGAGCTACTGCTCAACAGCTTTAATCAAATTGATCCGCTAACAGAAAAAGAACGCAAGGCACTCCGACTAGCCGCCGATGGATTGGCAACATCAGCGATTGCCAAGCAGCTATTTATTGCTGAGGGCACCGCACGTAACTATCTATCGGAAGCGATTGCAAAAGTCGGTGCTAAAAACCGCGTCGAAGCGGCTCGTATCGCTCAGTTAAAAGGATGGTTATAAATTATTAACTGGGTACCGTTAACCACAAACTCCCCATGAGCAATAAAGTTAACGTTATAATTGGTACGAATAATGCCGTCGAATGCTTCTTCATAGCGCCCCCAATTTGTTGTTATTTTTGTTAACGTATTGTTATAGAAAAAGATTTCTCACGTGTCAATGCTTTGTACATCGTGATACGCTTGAATGCGCAACCTTTTAGGCCCTATTTTTCAGAAAAAGTTCAATTTTTATGTATGATCACGCATCTGAAATAGCTAACGCTGCTGACTTGCTGCGTGCCAACGCCCCGTTGACATTGTTATCAGGCGCAGGACTCAGCACCGATTCGGGCATCCCCGCCTACCGTAATGCTCAAGGTCAGTGGGTTCACGCGCCACCCATGCAACATCATGACTTTATGAATAATGATGCGGCGCGAAAACGCTATTGGGCGCGTAGCCTGGGCGGCTGGTTAAACTTATATCATGCGCAACCCAACCGCGCACATCAGGTTATCGCACAGTTTCAACAACACGGGTTAATAGATACCGTTATTACGCAAAATGTCGATGGGCTTCATCAAAAGGCGGGCAGCTCAACGGTGATTAACCTTCACGGATATGCCAACGACATTGTCTGTATGACATGTGGCGATCGCTCACCTCGTTTCGAGTTACATCAACGCTATGCCCAGCTTAATCCGCAATTTAATCAATCTGCCACGGTCATTAAACCGGATGGCGACGCAACACTGTCAGCACCAACGGATGAGTTTCAGCTCATCCATTGCGATCAGTGTGGCGGAATCTTAAAACCTGATGTGGTCTACTTCGGCGATAATGTACCCAAAGCACGAGTTGAAGCCTGTTATCAAGCCATTGATAACAGTGCAGGCTTGTTTGTCGTAGGCTCCTCTTTAAAGGTTTTCTCGGGGTTCCGCTTTGCCCGATACGCTCATCAACAGAATAAACCCGTTATTCTTCTTACTAAAGGCATTACTCGTGCCGATGATCTCGCTACCTTAAAAGTCGACGCAAACATCACTAGCACATTAATTCAATTGAGCCATTTGCTCATCGACTAATCATCGTCCAGTTTGTCCATAGCGGTGACGATACGTTCACTTAATTGTGATAATGCGAGTGTATTATCATGCAAAGAATCGGCTTGGTCAGATGCATCATCACACAGTTCACTTAGCGTCTGAACATTAGCACTTATAGAGTCTGTAGCACGATTTTGCTCCTGTGTTGCATCCCGTACGGCCGCTATTTCGTCGCTAATAGCAGTAATCATCTGCAACATGGTCTGTGCTTGGCTGATACTGCTATCCGCGATGCTTTCCGCGTACTTTGACGATTCAAGCGCTTCATCGGAAGTGTTCGCTGACTCGGCGATTAATGCGCGCAATTCTTCGGTCATACTCGTGATATCTTTGGTCGATTGCTGGGTTTTATGCGCTAATGCTCTCACTTCATCAGCAACGACCGCAAAACCCCGTCCTTGATCACCCGCCCGTGCTGCTTCGATCGCCGCATTCAGCGCTAATAAATTAGTTTGTTCAGCAATATTTTCGATAATCACTACAAAATCATGAATTTTAGCAGCGCTTTTCTCAACTTTATCAAAGCTCACATCAAACCGAGAAACAGCTGCGGTCAAGGCTTTTAGTCGCTCAAGCAGAGACTGAAACTGCGCATTAGAGCTTTGACTGAGTTCACTTACCTGCTCGGCATTTTCATTGACACGATCAATGGATTGGGCCACTTCGGACATACTTGTCGATACTTCTTCTGTTGTCGTCGCTAACTGACTCGACTGCTCATTCAGTCTATCGGAAGTCAACCGCGAGCGGTCAGAGCTTTTCGAAGTCTGCTCTGCCAGTTTATTCAGTTGCTCCGCCGAGTCATCGACCTCTCTTAAGATACGTTGGAAACGCTTCAACGCTCTACTTAAATTACGTGCGATGCGCCCAAATTCATTTTCCTTATCCAGATCAACTCGAGCATCTAAGTTACCATCACCAATCGCTTGTGCCATCTGCGAAAGTTCGGTCAATCCAAAGCGTAGACTACGACGAACCAATATAAACAGCAGAATGGATAACAAAATAAGTAAGACTATAACGCCATTGAGTAGCACCGATGCACCAACAAGTGTGCTGATCAAAAAACAACATGCGAGCAGCAGAACGGCTAATAGATTAATGGTGTTGAGGGTATTTACAGGTAACTTTCTAAACGTCATTGATACGGCTCATTAATGAATTTTCAACAAGTATGATGACCCATTGTTGAGCGACCGCTATATGTTTATTGTTATAAAAAGCAGATGTTTCTATATTTTAACCGAATATGCGCAGTCATGAGGGTCGATGCTTCAAAATAATTGAAAACTCACTAAAAAACTAATCAAAAGAACACGCGAACGCACTGTTCGGCGAAGATTTAGCCATCGAGTACGTTTTAAATACAAAAACGCAGGCTGATGAAAGCCTGCGTTTATCAGTTAGTTAAGGCAATCTTGACTATGGATTATAGAAAGCATCCAGTGTTACGCCACTGAAGCTTTGATAAGCACGAATTCCAATATGCCAAGTACCTGACTGTGGATTCGAGAAGCTACAGCTTTCATTATTGCCACTTAAATAAGGACGACAATCGTAACTATTGGTTCCGGGTTGGCTTCCATATTGGACATATAAGTCGGCATCACCTGAGCCGCCTGAGATATCAATATCTAAGCTGCTCATACCCGCAGGTACTTCAATCGTATAACGCACCCAGTTACCTGTTGATGCGGAAAGGTCGCTGACACTGCCGCCACCACCGGTCGCGCCGCCATCACCCGGATCTCCCGAGCCGCCGCCCGAAGCGCTGGTTACTGCACTGCTGGCATCGACAATACCGGTGCCACAACCACTACAACTTCCGGGAAAGCTGCGTGCTGTTTGCTTCAAAATGCTCTCAACATCATCTGGACTAGCACTCGGATTAGCTTCTTTAATTAATGCGGCTACACCCGCTACGTGAGGCGTCGCCATTGAAGTTCCTTGACTATAGCCGTACGTATCACTGCCTGGTGTGCTACTGCCCGAGTTGTAGGTAGAAAGTACACCATTCGGATCATTGGCGTAAGACATTGCGCCACCCGGTGCAGCAACATCCACGTTAGAGCCGTAGTTAGAGTAGTAAGCTCGGCTTCCATTTCGGTTAGTCGCCGCAACGTTCACCACGCCACTACAGTTACCTGGGTTATAATTGGTCGAGTTGTCATTACTATTACCTGACGCCACAACCACAGTGGTACCGTTACCGCGAGCAATATTAATCGCTTGTTGCGTTGCGCTCGAGCAAGTGCCTTGTCCACCTAGGCTCATGTTGATCACATCAGCTGGGTTTGCATTGCTCGGAACGCCCGATACCGAACCACCTGACGCCCAGATAATTCCGTCAGCAATATCTGCCGTAGTACCACCACATCGACCGAGTACCCGCACAGGTACTACTTTTGCACCGTAAGCAACCCCAGCTACGCCTTGACCATTATTGGTCACGGCTGCGATGGTGCCTGCCACATGCGTACCGTGCCAGCTTGAGTCCTGATCTTGAGCAGGATAGCCGTTACCGCACGCTCCCGCACTTACCCAGTCACCCGGGTCACGCGGATCAGAGTCACGACCATTCCCATCATTACCAATGAAACTATTAGAAATCATGTCATAGCCCGGTAGGATGTTACCTACAAGATCACCATGAGGGCGATACCCCGTATCTAAAACGGCCACCACGGTGCCTGCGCCGGTCACGCTGTTCCACGCATTTTCTACATTTAATCCGCCAGTGGACTCGTAATAGTGCCACTGATCGTTGTAATCCGGATCGTTGGGAGTCGCAAAGTGACGTAATAATTTGTTTTCTTCAACACTCGCCACCTCAGGATGCTTGGCAATTTGCGCCATCATCTTTTTCGCCTGTCCGGGCGGAATTTTCTTATCAAGATCAAACACAAAATGGTTAGCCAGACCCATTTCACGCTCAAACTTAATTGAACCCCCGGTCTGGGCAGAGAAATCGCGTGCGACACGACTCGCTGCATTGGCTACTGCGGCTGCACGATTAAGACCTCGTTGCGCTGCTTGATTCGCCATCTCATTCATTACTTGTGAACGTTCTTTAAAGGTAACAATGAAGCCTGTCGTCAACGATTGTTGAGGCGTTATGTTTTGTGACGGAAGTCCTACTGACGCCTTAGGCGGCTGAAAAGATTGGTTAACCGCGACAGCTGAGGGGACCACTGCGGTCGAAAGTGCAGCACTCACCCACACGGCAAGTCTTTGATTTTTCTTAGAACTTATATGTTTATACATGGTTAACCTTTTTTTGTTATTTGAAGACCACTGACCAAAGCCAGTTACTTATCATTAACACATGTATATTTTGTGTAAACAAATATGACGTCAATTTTACATTACATTTACACATATTGACATCACGAAAAGGCATAAGCAACGTCTGTATTTGTTTTTAGCGGGGTGTCACTATATGCTCCAATAAAACCAAGTTGAGGAAATCAAATGTCAGCATTTCAATCTCCCTTACCCACGCTGTTGATCATTTTAGCGATCATCATTTTATTAGTGCTATCCGTTCGAATCGTTCCGCAGCAACAAGTTTATGTTATTGAGTTGTTTGGTAAATATCGCCGTATGCTCACTCCTGGCTTAAACTTTATTATTCCGATTATCGAACGCGTAGCTCACAAGCAGTCAATGCGAACGCGAGAGTTACAAGTCAGTGTTGAGACGAAAACACAAGATAATGTCTTTGTAACCGTCCGCGTCAGTGTGCAGTATCGAGTCGAGAATAAAGACGCCGTTTACAATGCTTTCTACCAACTCGAAGACCCCGAGCGTCAGATGGAAAGCTACATTTTTAATTCGGTGCGTGCGCAAATACCTAAACAACCACTCGATGAAGTATTTGATAATAAAGATGCGATCAGCGACGCAGTGCAAGCAGAATTAGAGAGCGTTATAGAAGGCTACGGCTTCAATATTATTGCATCATTGGTTACCGACATTGACCCTGATGAAGAGGTCAAGCATTCAATGAATAAGATCAACGCAGCCGAACGTGAGCGTCGAGCAGCAGAACACCAAGCAGAAGCTGAAAAAATCCTCGCGGTTAAGAAAGCTGAAGCCGATAAAGAGTCAAAAATTCTACAAGGTGAAGGTGTCGCGGGACAACGCAAAGCCATCGCTGAAGGCTTAAGCGAAAGTATCGCGTTGGTGCGTAAAGAAGATAGCGATATCAGCGCTCATGATGTTATCGATCTTCTTAAATTTACTAACTATGTCGACACCCTTGCAGCCCTTGATACTGCAAATAGCAAAGTGATTATGGTACCGATGCCAACGAATCAGTTTGAGCAGTTTAATCAGGCCGTTATTCGAGGAAATGAGGCTAGCGCTAAAGACTAGCCTCATGACTTAGTTATTCCTGGTTTGGAATAATGCGTAGTTCGACGCGGCGGTTTTGTTGACGACCTTGTGCAGTGTCATTGCTCGCCACAGGCATACTCTCACCAAAACCCTGCGTCGTCACACGACGTGAGTCGACACCATAACCGACTAAATAGTTACGCACCGCGTTGGCTCGATTCAGCGATAATTGTTGGTTATGTTCAGCAGATCCCGTGCTGTCCGTATGCCCCTCAATCATCATGGTCGTTTTATTGTACTTATTCAGCACTGCGGCTACGTCTTCCAACACAGGATAGAAATTCTGAGAAATATTCGCACTATCGGACGCAAAGGTGATGTTTCCGGGCAGTTGCAAACGAATATTATCGCCATCACGAATCACTTGCACACCAGAACCGGCTAGCTCTTCACGAAAAGCCTCCTCCTGCTTATCCATGTAGTTTCCGATGGCGCTACCCGCAAGTGCGCCGACAGCTGCGCCCCAGAGATAACGGCTTTTATCATGATCGCCCGTGCCTTTACCGATAACGGCACCTGCGACCGCACCAATTGCCGCGCCTTTCTGTGTATTGCTCATGGTATTCGAGCAAGCCGACAGTGCCAACGCACTCGCCACACCTAAAACGATGAGTCGTTTGTTCATAAACAATCCTCTTTGCCTATATTCGTTCCACTAAAATTAGCATGTCTTTACAAAATATCTGTAGCGCTTTTCATGATCTTTACGCATGTGCTAAAGCGAAACGATCAATCCAAAATAGCTACGACACGTAGAACAAAGGCACACATATAAAGTAAATTGGAGTAAAAGATGTCTGAAGTAGCAAACAAAGTCGTTATTATCACAGGTGCGAGTAGCGGTTTAGGTGAAGAAACTGCTAAAATGCTCGCCAGCAAAGGCGCCAAATTAGTCTTGGGGGCGCGTCGTGAAGAGCGACTAAAAGCGCTGGCCGATAGCATCAAAAATGACGGTGGTGAAGCCATTTTCAAAACGGTGGATGTAACCGATAAGTCGCAAGTACAAGCCCTTGCCGATGCTGCGCTTGAGCAGTTCGGACGCATTGATGTGTTGGTCAACAACGCCGGCTTAATGCCATTAGCACCACTGGACGAGTTGAAAATCGATGAGTGGGACCAAATGATAGATGTCAATATTAAGGGCGTTATGTACGGTGTCGCAGCGGTGCTGCCGAGCATGCGTAAGCAAAAATCAGGTCATATTATTAACTTATCGTCAGTTGCAGGTCACGTGGTATTTCCAGGTGCAACCGTTTACTGCGCGACAAAGTTTGCTGTAAAAGCAATCAGTGAAGGGATTCGTCAAGAATCAAATGGCGAAGTCAGAGCGACCAATATTTCACCGGGCGCTGTGAGTACTGAGTTGACTGACCACATCAGTCACAAGGATTCGAAGGAAATGGCAGATGATCTTTATCAAGATGCAATTGGCTCTGACTCAATCGCACGAGCCATTACATTTGCGATTGAACAGCCAGGTGATGTTGACGTCAATGAGATGATCATTCGTCCTACCAAGCAGGAGTTGTAGTTTGCCGCAAGTCAGTATTTTGGATTTAGCACCTGTGCCTGAAAGCGGCACAGTTGCTGAGTCGCTAAAAAACGCTGTAAGTATTGCTCAAGCAGCCGAACGTTGGGGATATCATCGTTACTGGATGGCCGAGCATCATAATATGACAGGTATCGCCAGCGCGGCAACCGCTATTGTTCTGGGTCATATTGCGAGTCGAACCCAACACATTCGTGTGGGGTCAGCCGGTATTATGCTGCCGAACCATCCACCGTATATTGTTGCAGAACAATTCGGCACGCTCGATGCTCTGTATCCCAACAGGGTTGACTTGGGACTGGGCCGAGCACCTGGTACAGATGGACAAACCCTGCGTGCTTTAAGGCGTTCACCGAACGACGCTGAACAATTTCCTAACGATGTGCAAGAGCTGTTGGGCTATCTCGCCGAAGCAGAAGATACTGACACCATCAAAGCCATTCCTGGTTTTCAGCAAAACATCCCCGTTTGGATCTTAGGTTCGAGCACCTTTGGCGCACAACTAGCTGCCCGACTCGGGCTGCCCTACGCGTTTGCATCTCACTTTGCGCCCGATCACCTGAGTCACGCGCTTACACTATATCGCAAGCAATTCAAGCCTTCGCGTTATCTTGATAAACCATACGCTGCTGCGGCACTGAATCTATTCGCAGCCGACACGGACCATCACGCTCGCCGCATGATGACATCGATGCAGCAACAGTTCATTAATTTACGTCGCGGGATGCCCGGGCGCATGCAGCCCCCTGTTGAGGATATTAAAGCCATAGCGGACCCCTATGAACTAGCGGCTGTTAATCACGCGCTGAACTTTACCGCGGTGGGCACAAAAGACACCGTCGCGCGTCACCTCACACAGTTTATTGAACAAACTGAGGTCGACGAGCTGATTTTGACCTGCAACGCCTACGATATATCAGATCGCCTAAACTCGTTTAAAATCGGCGCAGAAATACTACTAAACTAATATTAATCAGGTGACCCAAGCTATTCTTAAGGTATTTTTAAGGTTTCTTTGTTATAAAGTCGGTTTAATTTTAATTTAATTAAGCCGACTTTATGTCTCGTAAGATTTTAATCACTGGAGCCGCTGGTTTTATTGGGTTTCACACGGCCAAGCGCCTACTTTCAGAAGGGTTTCACGTCGTTGGAATTGACAACCTCAACGACTATTACTCAGTTCAGCTTAAGTATGATCGATTAAATCAACTTAAGAAATTTGACTCATTTTCCTTTCATTCGATCGATATTGATAACCCTATCGCATTGTCAGACTGCCTAGCCGATTATACGATTGATGATGTCATTCATCTTGCCGCTCAAGCAGGTGTGCGTTATTCAATCGATAATCCGCAAGCGTATGGGCGAAGCAACTTGATCGGATTTCTCAACATACTCGAGTGGGTTCGCAGTCACCCTGTAGACCACTTTATTTATGCCTCATCAAGCTCGGTGTACGGTAATACTGAGCGTGTCCCTTTTTCGACGAACGCGACCGCCGACAAACCGGTATCTTTGTATGCAGCGACGAAGCGTGCTAACGAACTGATGGCTGAAAGCTATAGCCATTTATATAATATCCCTGCGACTGGATTGCGTTTCTTTACCGTCTACGGTCCTTATGGTCGTCCCGATATGGCACCGATGAAGTTTGCCAAACAAATTATGCAAGGTGGTCAAATTGATGTCTATAACCATGGTGACCTATCGCGTGATTTTACGTTTATCGATGATATTGTAGAGGGCATATACCGCTTATTAGATAAACCTATTCAAACGCAGTCAGAGGGTGCGCGCCATCGCGTCTTAAATATAGGTCGCGGCGAACCTGTTAACTTGCTTAAGTTTATTGAAATACTCGAGAGCGCGTTCGAAAAACCGGTTAAAAAACGTTATCTTCCAATGCAAGATGGTGATGTAAGCACAACTTGGGCGGACGTGACAGAGTTAAGTAAAATAACGGGTTATTCACCACAGATCGATATCGAGTCTGGCATTCAAAAATTCGCAGAGTGGTACAAAAAATACAATGCACATGGACAATTAGCATGATTGAGTTTTCAGTGATACTCCCGGCAAAAGATGAAGCCGATAATATTAGTGTTTTACTAAAAGAGATTGACGACGCCTTAAAAGGCAGCTCATACGAAGTGGTGCTAGTAGATGATGGTAGTACAGATGCAACAGCAGAGCAGGCATTAGCGACCGCTAAAACCATGCAAGGACAAGTATCGGTTATTCAACATCAGTCGAGCTGTGGTCAAAGCACTGCGCTTTATACAGCGGCACAACACGCCTGCGGTGAGTTTATCGTGGTGCTTGACGCCGATGGCCAAAATGATCCCGCGGATATTCCTTCATTAAAGCAGGTAGCAAACGAGTTGCAATCGCACCACTTTTGCGTAATTGGGCACCGTCAACAACGAAAAGATACGACTTGGAAGCGATTTCAATCGCGTGTTGCCAACCGCTTTAGACAGGCCGTATTGAAAGACGATACACCGGATACTGGCTGTGGGTTGAAAATCCTCCCTCGTCATACCTATTTACAACTCCCCTACTTCCACCATATGCATCGTTTCGTACCCGCGTTGGTCAAACGCATGGGAGGAGAAATAAAAAGTGTTCCTGTGAACCATCGCGCTCGGTTACAAGGCATCTCAAAATATAATGCTTGGAATCGTGCTTGGGCTGGCCTACTTGATATTTTGGGTGTTCTTTGGCTGATTTACCGCTCCAGAAAGCCGCAAATTAAAGCTATAAAGCGCAGTCAGGAGTCCTAATCCGATGCAACGCGCGATCAAACTATTAGCGATTGTCGGTGTTTTCTTTGCGCTTGCGTTGGCCATTCAACAAGGATGGTTAGATGCTATTTCGACGTCAGAACGAGCCATGCAGACGATCAAGCAAGCTGGCGTCAAAGGCTATGCCATTGTATTGACCGCCGCCACTTTGTTTATGGCAATTGGCGGTCCGCGCCAGCTCATCGCGCTCGTATTGGGGTTTATACTAGGAACCGGTTGGGGCTTCGTCGCCGCATTATTGGTGAGCGGTCTTTCACTCGCGGTCACCTACTTTACTGCACACATGTTTTTACAGCCGTTAATAAGGAAACGTTTCAAAACCCAGAGCGAGCGACTGGTAAAGTGGATTAATGTAGCAACAACAAGAAAAACCATGATGATTCGACTGATGCCCGTTGGCAGTAATCTTTTGACGAACTTATTTGCGGGCGCAGCCAATGTCGACTTTAAACGCTTTTTCGTCGGAAGCATACTCGGTTATATCCCACAAACTCTGGTATTTGTTTTAGTCGGCAGTGGTATTGGCCTCGCCCAATCTGAGAAATTACTTATCAGTGGTTTATTGTTTGTCATCGCATCAGCTATTGGTATCCACCTCTACCGCTCACAAAAAAGCCTGTCAGAAGGAGTGCCCTCATGAAGTGGTTGGACGCATTTGAGCAACGACTCTCATCCGAACGCACCGGTGAGTTCCTATTCTGGCTATTGGTTGTAGCGGCTTTACTCATCTTTTCGGGACTTGGGCTTCGCTCGCCTTGGCCACCCGACGAGCCCCGTTTTGCTGATGTAGCGCGTGAGATGGTCGTCACTGGGCAATGGTTCTTTCCTGCCCGTGGTGAGGAGTTTTATCCCGATAAGCCGCCCATTTTCATGTGGGCTATCGCGCTATGCTATTATTTGATTGGCAATATAAAAATAGCCGCGTTAGTGCCTAACGCGCTGTGCAGCTTAGTCAGTTTAGTGGCCGTATTTGATATCAGTAGACGGATATGGGGCATGCGTATTGCGAGACACGCAACGCTGCTTCTACTCATTACGCCACAATTTTTAATTCAGGCAAAATTTGCCCAAATCGATGCTATGGTCGCCTGTTGGATTACACTGGGTTGCTATGGTCTATTGCGTCACTTCTTCTGCGGTCCCCATTGGCGTTGGTATTTCCTCGGCTGGGGCTTCATGGGATTAGGTATTATAACTAAAGGCGTTGGCTTTTTGCCCCTGCTGATGCTGCTACCGATTGCAATTTATCACTTTACCCAGCAACGCTTAACAGGCAGTTGGCGTTGGCGCGCATTGCTAGGCCCTATCGTTATGCTCGCTGTAGTGGCATGTTGGCTCGTACCCATGTACTTGATTGTCAGTCAAAACGGTAGTCCAGAATATCTCGCATACCGCGATAATATCCTGTTTAAACAAACCGGCGAACGCTATGTGGATCCATGGCATCACTTTAAGCCTTGGCATTACTTTATCAGTAGCGTGGTACCTGCATTCTGGTTACCGCTGAGTGTATTATTACTGACGCAGTTAAAAACCGTCTTACAGCAGATTAAGCAGGACCCCCGTATTGCGGTGTTATTTGGTTGGGTTATTTTAGTCATCTTCTTCTTTAGCTTAAGTCCTGCCAAACGGGGCGTTTATATACTGCCTGCATTACCCATGTTCTGTGTCGCGTTAGCCGCCGCCTGGCCCGATCTTTCGCTTAATCGTGCCAGTCGATGGTTTTTACGCGCCTTGCTCACATTAATCATCACCGTTTTCACAGCACTGACTTACTTTGCTGCGATACACCATGACAAGCTTGTCGACAAACTCGACAACTACACGCAGAGCTTTCAACTGCTAGATAGCCTCGCCATTATTTTTGCGATTATCGTGGGTGCTATTTGTTTCGCGTGTGTAGTGCTATGGCGTAAGAGTTTATGGGTCAAATATGGCTCAGCCGTGGCTATTATATGCGTTACTGTGAGTTGGCTCGTGTATCCTCTCGCGGAGCCCTTACGCACACCCCAAAACGTCATGCTTACCGCGGCTGCCGAAGTAGATGGCGGCGAATTGGCTATTCTCGATCTCAAAGAGCAACACTTGCTTTTTTCGCCTATTCCGTTAACTCACTTTAGCTATTTTACAGGCAATGCTGAACAATTTCGTAACGCATGGCTATGGATAAACGAAGCACCCAATCGTTATATCATGGCGCCGGATAATATGCATTTTGAGTGTTTTGACCCAGCAGATGGAGAGTCATTAGGTATCGCACATCGCGAGCATTGGCTGCTTTTTAGCGCCAAGGATGCAGCCAAATCATGCCCGGCACCTGCCAAAGTGATTCGCTACCGAAGCCCAGCCAGTGATATTAATGAATAAACAATCTGTTTAAATTTAAGATTTAATTAATATAGTTTTTATAAATTCCGCATAGTGACTAATTTTTTAAGACAACTATGCGGAATTTTTTTATCAATTTAACCGACCGTTCTAGCCGTTCGTTATTGTTGGTTTCAGTACCTTTGTACTTGGCTTTATTTATTTTTTTTGACGGGCTCGGGATAAAATTTGATGTGTCCCAATGGTTTTTCTCAATTTCCGGTCATGCCTGGGCGTTAAAACATAACCTAATTACCGAGTCTGTGCTCCATGATGGGTTTCGTGCACTTAACATCGTAATTGTCGCCGGTATCTTAATTTTTTACCTATCGCAATGGTTCAAACCTCTACGTGTAACCTCGCTTGTCCGCTTATCACAATTTATCGGTGCGCTATTGCTGTCTTTTATTGTCGTGAACCTGATGAAAGGCGTCACAGGGATGCATTGTCCTTGGGATCTCAACATGTTTGGCGGTCGCTTTGACTACCAACCTCTTTGGTTAGCCGCCAGCCAACCCGAGCCCGGACGCTGCTTTCCAGCAGGACACGCAAGTATCGGATACGCTTGGTTTTCGTTATTTTTTTACCTACGCAAAGACTTCCCTGTTATCGCCCGCAAAGCCCTAGTCGGTTCACTACTCATTGGTTTATTACTTGGTTTTGCGCAGCAGTTGCGCGGCGCACATTTCATTTCAGACGATATCACCACGGCTTTTATCTGCTGGGTTATCAGTGCATTGATATTTATTGGAGATAAGCCTAATGAAAACCGTTAAGTTATCCAGTCGACTTCTGATACTGATCGCTACGCTGTGGTTGACCTTAGCCTACTGCGGTCCCCTTTTATCCTCGCTAAACGATTATCAAACTTCGCTTATCGCACAAATGGGCTTTCTTTTTGTTATCGCCTGTGTATACGCTGTACTGTTTTTAATTGCACGCGCATTTCATTGTCTGAAAGGCGCTATATTCGTGCTATTTACCACCGCCGCGGTGGTCACCTATTGGATGAATCAGTACGGTGTAGTGATTGATCCTGATATGCTGATCAATGCACTCGAAACAGATACTTCTGAAGCCAGCGACCTGATTTCAGTTAAACTCATTTTGTCTGTCTTTCTCTGGGGCGTTGTACCAGCAATAGTTTTGATTTGGATGCCGGTGAAACCGCAACCTTGGGTACGTACGACATTGCTGAGTTTAGGGGCCGGGTGCATCCTTATTGCCGTTGCTATGGGCGTACTGATGACCCAATACAGTGAGTATTCATCACTATTTCGCAATCACCGTGACGTTAAATACCGAGTCATCCCCTTCAATGTCATATCTGCCAGTGTTTCGGTTGCTAAAGCCAAATTATCGACGCCAGAAGCCTTCATCGCGCTGGGTCAAGATGCCACCCAGCAACCAGATAATGACAAAACGCCTAAAGTCATGGTTGTTATCGTTGGAGAAACGGCACGGGCTGATCATTTCAGCTCAAATGGATACCCGCGTCCAACCACCGCGGGTATCGAGCAACTCGCTAAGCAAGGTGAACTCATTAGCTTCAAAAATGCGACGTCTTGTGGTACCGCGACGGCCATTTCGGTGCCCTGTATGTTTAGTTTTTATCAGGCTGAAAATTACGATAACCGTGCACGATCGACCAGTAATGTATTGGATGTGTTAAATAATGCGGGCATCGATGTCTCGTGGATTGAAAACAACTCGGGCTGTAAGAATGTCTGTGACCGAGTGGAAGAAATTACCGCAGAAGATTACTGTGATAGCCAGCAAGAGTGCTTTGATACCCAAATGCTCAAAGTGCTAAGAAGCAAATTAGCTAAAGCCAAACAGGACAGTATTATTGTTTTACACTCAATGGGAAGCCACGGTCCAGCGTACTATAAACGCTCACCACAAGCGTTGAAAAAGTTTCTTCCCGAGTGCACAACCACTGAGCTCAACCAATGCCCAGTTGAAACCATCAGAAATGCTTATGACAATAGTCTAGTCGTAACCGACCAACTCATCATCGGCGCGATTAATACGCTAAAACAAGCATCTAACATCGACACGAGCCTCATGTACATTTCCGATCACGGCGAGTCACTTGGAGATAACGGCGTCTATCTGCATGGGCTGCCTAACTGGATGGCTCCCGATGAACAACGTCACGTACCATGGATTGTATGGCCGGCCAAGGCTTGGGCAGACCGCCCAGATGCGGCCGCAACGTACCCTGTTAATCATGACTATTTAGCACATTCACTGCTCGGCTTTTTCAATGTTAAGACTTCGCTTTATCAACCTCAGCTTGACTTGGCGGAGCAACTGGCGCCTTAGTCGATGACTCGGTGCGGAACAATAGTAACAACGGTAGCGAACATAAAGCCATCCACGCCATGGCTTTAAAATCATTCAGATAACCGATGGCGGCGGCTTGCTGAGTTAATTGCTGATTCATTTCAGCAACCGCCATACCTGGCCCATTTTCAATCGCGATTCGTATAAACTCCTCTTTCACAGGTGCTCGGAACATTGTCAACGATTCACCGAGTACAGCGTGATTAGTTTGTGTGGCACGCGCAGCCAGTGTAACCATGACCGAAATACCAATACTACTGCCGATATTACGCATTAAACTAAACATTGCCGTGGCTTCGGTTCGCAACTGAGGCGCCAGTGTCGAAAACGTCACCGTGCTCAGCGGCACAAATACGAAGCCTAGACCCAAGCCCTGAATAATACCCGTCCTGACCACATCCATCGGACTAATAAACAGGTTAAATGCGGCCATTTCAAATAGCGAGTAGGCTGTCAGCGATAAGCCCAACCCCACTAGCCAGCGTACATCGACACGATTAATTAGCCTGCCGACCATAAGCATGGCACACATGCTTCCAATCCCTCGCGGCGCTAAAATCTCGCCCGTGGTAATCACTGGAAAGCCCATTAGATTTTGTAAAAACGGCGGTAGTAACGCTAACGTCGCGAGTAGGATAATCCCCACAATGAAGATAAAGATAAGTCCTGTAACAAGATTACGATCTTTAAACAACGCGGGTTCTATAAATGGATTACGGCTGGTCAGCATATGTGCGACAAACAAATATAAAAACAGGACCGCAACAACGCACTCGATAATGATTTCACTGGAAGCAAACCAATCCTCGCCTTGACCACGGTCGAGCATCAGTTGCAAGGCGCCTATCGACAGCGAAAGCAACGCAAATCCGAACAGATCAAAGCGGCGTTTCTCGGTGTCTGTCTCTTTAACAAAGGCAACAATACCTGCAAACGCCAATAAACCCACCGGGATATTGATAAAAAATACCCAACGCCAGTTGTAATACTCGGTCAGGTATCCGCCGAGTGTAGGCCCAAGAATGGGACCCACCATGACACCGACGCCCCAAATAGCCATGGCAGAACCGTGCTTGTCTTTCGGATACGTGTCGAGCAAAACAGCCTGCGATAAAGGCACCAATCCGGCGCCAAATACGCCTTGTAATAACCGAAAAAACACCAATTGTTCCAATGAAACAGCAACACCACACAAGACCGAGGCGGCTGTGAAGCCAAATACCGACAGTAGGAACAGTCGCTTACGGCCAATTTTCGCAGCAAGAAAGCCGGTCATCGGTGTCATCACTGCTGCTGCTACGATATACGACGTTAATACCCAGGCAATCTGCTCTGACGTAGCCGACATGCTGCCTTGCATATGAGGCAACGCCACGTTAGCTATGGTGGTATCGACCGCCTGCATGATGGTCGCAAGCATGATAGAAACTGTTATTAAGCCACGGTTCTTCGCGAGCTGCTTTGCATTCATAACAACGTTTACCTTAAGCCGGCTTATCGTTACTTAATGCTTGCATCCAGTGGGCTAGCGGCTGCAAAAATTGAGGTCCCCGCTTGTGCCAACCCGTATCAATAGAAATTTCCGTACTCATACCGGCTCGCAGTGGTGGCTTATCGCGCGTATCCGAAACAGCGATGCGAACAGGAATCCGTTGAACGACTTTGACCCAGTTTCCTGTCGAGTTTTGTGCAGGCAAGAGCGCAAACTCAGAACCTGACGCAGCAGCAATACTTTTTACCTCACCGTGCCATGAGATATCAGGATAAGCGTCCACATGAATGACCACTTTCTGTCCCACTTTGACGTGCGTTAGCTGAGTTTCCTTTAAGTTAGCCTCAATCCATGGCGCCTCAGTCGCAACGACCACCATCGCTGGATTACGTGGATCAATGTATTGACCTGCAGAGGGGGTTTTACTAGCAAAACCTGCCATCGGTGCTACCACATGCGTCTGTTCAAGATTTCGCTCAGCCTCATCTAACGCAGCTTTGGCTTGCAGATAACGCGGGTGTTGCTTAACGTCGATATTTGGTTGCCCCGCTAAACTAGCCGCTATACGTTTCAGTCCTTGCTCAACCGACTTCACATTTTCCTTAGCAACGCGCCACTGGTGGCGATACTTATCCAAGGTCGATTCTGACACCGAGTCCGACTTTACTAACCGTTGCTGACGCGCAAATTCACGCTCGGCAAATGCGGCATTTGACTGCGCGAGAACGAGCTGCTCCTGCTGTTCTGCGTATTGCGCCTTCAACGTTTCTATTTCAGTAGCTACTTGTGCCACCTGAGATTTCGCCTGTGCCACCTTAATCGCATAAGGCGCATCAACGATATCAAACAATATGTCACCCTTTTTTACTGGCTCGTTTTCCGCCACGAAAAGTTGCGCAACGTTACCCGATATCTCAGGTACAATAGACACCTTATCATTTTGCACGTAGGCGTTTTCAGTTTCGACAAACCGCCCGCCGGTGAGGTAGATCACACCTGATATCAAAATGACAATAGCGGGTACCAGCACCAATAAAATCATGCGTAACTTAACAGCGCCCGACATTCGGAGCGGATTGTTATACCGGGTGTTCATAGTGAAGAGCGTCCTTTAGCTTTCGGTTAAATTGTGTTTCATGGATTTCAGCGCGTTAAGAATTTCATGGCGGGTCGCTTCAGAGATCCCCGCCAAGGTTTTCGCGCGCGTTTGCGCCCCGAGCTCTCGCAGTTGGCTCAACACCGGTTCTGCTTGCTCGGTTAAGAACAGTCGCCATACACGTCGGTCGTCTGGGTCGGCTTTGCGTTCAACCCACCCGCCCTGCTCCAGTCGATCGATATGGCGTGCAACCGTGATCGCTTTGAGCTCGAGTAGCTCAGCTAAACGTGACTGTTGAATTCCTTGGCAGCGAACGAGACGTGCCAAAATAGACCATTGAGCGCGCGTTAAACCGAGTGATTTAGCGCGCGCATCAAAATCACATTTAGCCATGCGTGCAACGTCCGCAAGCAAGAACATCAACTCTCTGTCGGGATGTTCCATAGCGCCTCTCCAAATTAGTAATTAAGATTATTATAAGTTAGCTTACTTTCTTTCTAAACTAAATTGGTTTAATAAGTCTTAACTCATTGGCAACTCTTCTAAACATGGCGCAATCCGTATTGCTTCTATGCGCGTAATAAAACTCGGTATTTACTGGGAGTAAACTATGCAAACCACAACGACTTTCATTGCCCTACTGTCACTTTTATCATTCACTGCCACCGCACAGCAGTCGCCTACTCAAGCACCTCAATCGGCTAGTGCGAATGACTTTATAGAGGTATTTAAAAAATTGAGTGGCGAACATCCTGGCGTGCGTAAAGGTCATGCCAAAGGTGTTTGTGCGCTGGGGTCATTTGAACCGTCTGCGACTGCGCAAGCGCGCTTTGATACCCCCTTATTCAGCGATCAAGCGCCGATTACCTTACGCTTCTCAATGGGTGGCGGCAATCCAAATGCCAATGAGGCAGCGAACGCCCCTCGCGGCATGGCAGTGATGTTTGATTTAAACAACAACAGGCAACACAAAATTGCTGGATTAACCACGCCTATGTTTGCCGGCAAAAATCCAGAACAATTCCTCGGTCTTTTACGTATTAACTACGCTATTGCCCAGGGCGAGGCGACTAAAGAAGATCGTCAAGCCTATCTCGAAGCCAATCCAGAAGCCGCACATCAAGGCGAGTGGTTGCAATCTCATCAACCGGCAGCCGAATACACATCGGCTAACTATTTTGGCATCCACACATTCTATACCACGTTGACTAACGGCGAATTACAGGCATTTCGATGGACATTAGTGCCTAAGGCCGGCGAAACTCTGCTTACCGAGCAAGAGCAGAAAAACTTACCTAAGTCTTTCCTTGCCAAACGACTCAGTGAGCGCCTTAAGGACGGACCCGTCGAATACGAATGGCACTGGCAGCTTGCTAAAGAAGGTGATCCAATCAATGACCCGTCACAAGTATGGCCAAAGGATAGAGAAACCATCAATGTCGGTACTCTAAAGATAACCGAGTCAGGTGGAGAATCATGCACACCGATCAATTTTGACCCGAATCAAGTCACTGACGGTATCTCTACCAGTCAAGATCCGGTGCTCCAAATACGCTCGCCTGCCTATGCAATTTCCTACGGCAAACGTTTGCAAGGACAATAAATCTTTTTAGAGATTAAACATTCGAAATATTGATTGTTTAATCTCTTAATTTTTTAACAAAGTGTTCGATAATAACTCATAGGCATGTGAGCCTCATGGAGGAGTTATGTTTACTTTGTTTAACGGTGACGCAAATGATGTTGTTAAAGCGATTCATCAATCTCAAGCTGTTATACAATTTGATTTAGACGGCAAAATACAAGCTGCTAATGACAACTTCCTTGCTCTCATGGGCTACACGCTCGATGAGGTACAAGGCAAACACCACCGTATCTTCGTTGATAAACATGAAGCAAACAGTGAGCGCTACCAAAACTTTTGGCAGCAACTGCGTGAGGGAAAAGCTCAAACGCGAGAGTTTCGGCGTATCACTAAGTCGGGTGATGAAGTATGGATTCATGCCTCCTACACACCGATCCGTAAGCACGGTAAAGTAAAAAAGATCATTAAATTTGCATCTGACATAACGGAAAAAGTAAAACAGCGTACCGAGTATCAAGCTCAAATCGATGCCATCAATAAAGCACAAGCTGTTATTGAGTTTGCGCTTGATGGCACTATTTTAACTGCGAACGAAAACTTTCTATCCTTGATGGGCTATAAGAACAGCGAGATCATCGGTAAACACCACCGCTTATTTGTTCCCCCAGCAGAAGCCCAGTCATCCGATTACCAACACTTTTGGAAAAAATTAAGACAAGGTGAATACCAAACTGCTGATTATCAACGCGTCACTCGAAATGGCGAATACGTATGGATTCATGCAACTTATAACCCCATTCGAAATCAGCAAGGCGAAGTTTACAAAATTATTAAGTTCGCATCGGATATCACTGCTGAAATTCGTAAGAAAGAAGAAATTAAAATGTTATCCATGGTGGCAAATGAGACCGATAACGCGGTTATCATTACCGATACTCAGCGCACTGTTATATATGCCAATACAGGTTTTGAGCGAATGATAGGTTACTCCCTGGAACAAGCTCAAGGCCGTACGCTTAAAGAACTCATTGTCGGTGAAAGAACCGATGAAGAAACCCGTAAGCGACTGACGCGAGAGTTTGATGCGCCTAATGCGTTTTATGATGAAATCGAGATACACAGAAGCGACAGAAGCTCGCTCTGGGTATCGGTCACGAGTAACCCCGTTTATGATGAAAAAGGGCACCATGCTCATTTTATTATCATCCTTGCTGATATCACCTCAGTAAAATCAAAAGCGATGGAATATGAAGCCCGTTTTAAGGCCATCAGCCAATCAACGCTGATGGTCGAATGGTTTGATAATGGCGAAATTAGCAATATTAATGAGTTCGCGAAAAATCACTATAAAGTTGAAAACCAACAGCTTGCCAAAGCCATAGGCCGATGGACCGACTTGCTCAGTTCAACACAGCAAGAAGCTTTGAAGCGCGGCAATAGCATCCAAAAGGAGGTGCTTATTCAGCTTAATCAGCGTGAGATAGCCATTGCAGCCACTTTAGTAGGTATTTTCGACGTGACAGGTAAGCTGACTAAAGTGGTTCTTTTCGGAGCGGATATTTCCGAACGCCTGCTTGTTGTTCAAACCAGTGATAGAGTCATGAAGCAACTGCAACAATCCGGTGAAAACATCAATGCCATGGTGTCCAGTATCAACCAAATTGCTGATCAGACTAATTTACTGGCACTCAATGCCGCCATTGAGGCTGCACGCGCAGGCGACGCAGGACGAGGCTTTTCTGTGGTAGCGGACGAGGTAAGAGGACTCGCAGCCAAAGCCGGTCAGTCAGCCAACGAGATAGATGGCGTTGTTTCAAATAATCACCATTTGCTCATTGAACTGTCTGAGACACTGGAAAAACTGAATCGTCGAGAGAGTTAATCACGGACCTCGACCCAGTTTTGTCCTTTGAGTTTTAATACGTGCTTATCCTGCCACAGCATAAAGCGGATATCTTTATTCTCACTCACCCATTCGGTTTCGGGAATACTGTTTACCAGTGCTTGTGGCTGGTATTCACCGCCTGAGAAAGGTTGTTGCGCCAAGACATTCATAATGAGTGATGAAATCGCATTTTGATTGGTTTGTTTCTCAACACGTATAGGCTTCGAATTTGAATACCCAGCGCCAATGAGTTTAAGCATTACGGGCACATGAGTCAGCGGATAAGTCGGAATCTCGCGCAAGCCCGCCAGTTGAACACCATCGCCTTTCAAACCTGCGCCATGTTCTGGAACCACGATAAGTAGGAGCTTACGCTCTTGTCGCTCAGCCTGATCAATGAGCGCTGCTATTTGTTCGAACATCAACAATGCCCGCTCTTTATAGCTTTGTAAGCTTGTTTGATTGGAATTAAGTTTTCGGTTGCCATCATGCAAGGTCAGTGAATTGTAGAAACCGAAACGTGCTTGATCTTGCTCTTTTTGCGCGAGCCAACCATCAATAACTTGTTTGTCATCAAAGATAGCAGCCCCATCAAACGCAATCATAGTCGGCGAGAGCGAACGTTGAATATCTTTGTAAGTTTTTATTCCACCGCTATTTAATAATGACGATTTAAAGTTATCAAACTCCCCATCATGATTCATAAACAGTTCAGGTTTAAAACCAAGTCGTGTTAGATCATCAGCTAACAAACACTGTCGACTCGGTTGATAAATCTGTTGGTGTGGCTTTTGACCACAACTCGCCTGCAATATGCGCAGGGCCGACGGCCCAGAGTAAGATGATACTGAGTTGTAGTTATCTAAAATAATATCAAACTTAGAGAAAACCGAATGATTTTCGAGCCCGACAGCTTTGATATCTTCCCATGAGATGGAGCAGATATTGACGAGTAAAATATCGAATGCACCGCTCGCTTCTGCATTTATTTTGGGCGCATTTACCAGCCACTCATCTTGCCTTTGATAAAAATCATTGATAAACATCTCGGGGCTTTCGGCACGCGTTCCAGTTTGGCTTTTTTCTGCAATAGGTTTTAAGGCAACCATGGGACCAGCAGGCTCTGATACGTGGGAATACACACCGGTAAAAATAATCGCAAGTAACGCAAGACTCCCCATTCTAAAAATATTTTTAAAATAAAGAAATGCAATCCACGCCACGACTAACCACGCAATCATCGCCATCGAAATGTAACGTTCTGCCAACTCTAACCAATAACCCAAACTAAATTGCGCGAGCTGCTCCAAGTTGTTAATCAAGGACTCAATAGGAGGCAAATGACTGTCATAGTAGAATAACGCGATCATCAATGGCCATATTAGAATATCTCGTAACCGCGATAGCCATTGCCCTTTAATCGGCACAACAATGAGGGTGAATACCGCAAGGTTATAAACCATTGAAAACGACATAAACGAAAGCCAGCATAAAACTGCTTTCAACAAAAATACGAAAGACCATCGACCCGGGCTACGGAAGCTAAATAAGGCACTACTTAGCCATTGTTCGCGAAATAATTGGTACTGATGGTTATCCATGACGTCCTGATCCTTTTAACGGCTTATGCCGCCGTGGCGTACTTACAACACGAACGAAACCAAATTTCACAGTCATGCTTGCCAACCGCTTCGCAAGCCACCGCCATAGCGCTAGAGTCAACCAACCCGCTAGCACACCAAGTACAAAGCTCACAACAACATAAACCTCGGTTACATTTTCAGGCATCGTTAGAGTCTCCTCTCACTCGAGCGACTGGAGCAGGTAGCGGATGGAAGTACTCAAATTGGTTATCATTTTGTTCGCTATCAGGGGACGATGATACTAACTCTGGCGGACGCCAACCCTGCGCATCAGCAATAACAAGCAATTCATCAAGCGCTTCCTTGATAGCGAAAGTGGAATCAAAGCGCGCTTCGCGACTAAATAAGTTACGTGAAGAAAACCCTAACAACTGAAGTAACGTGCGGTCGACCTCTGACTTCTCGCAGGCAAAAAGAAAAATATACACCGTGTTACCGACGGCGGTACACACATCGCCTTGCCGTCTTACCGCGAAACGCGACAAAATTGCGTCGGCTTTAATGCCTGTCGCTACCACACCGACAATCAGCTGAATATCCACTTTTTGGTAATTCGCTAATTCAGTCATTCGGCGTACTTGCTGACTAAACTGAGGTGGCGCAAGGTAACCCTCGACTTCAGAAGGCACAAACAACTGTTGTAGGGTAGCCAGTTCTGGTAGATTCCCTTCAAACTGCCACATAGGTAGACAGTCAATAATACTATCAATCTCGTCTAATGAGAGCGGCTTGGGCGCTACATAGGTCGCACCCGCATTAACTAGAATCCGTTCATCGTGATGACGAATCCTGTAGTCGACCTCTCTAATAATAATTTTGAGGAAGGGTCCTGCATTACTCCGAATACGATAGACCAACTCGATAAGCTGCTTGCGCGAAGCTGTTAACGAGTCGTGAATGATCAGTGTATCGTTACTGCCCTGTTTAAATGCATCCTCTAATCGCGCCGTGTGGGATAACATTTGCCAATGATTCGGTGCGATTTCTGTCGGTTTAACGGCATCGCTAACGGCATATACCATCGATCCAGCGAGGCGTTTAAATGTCGGTTTGCCCTCAGACTCAAAGGGCGTCACTTTTAGATAACCGCCACCTTGTTCCTCAGAGAGACGCTGAAGAGTTATCTCCTCTTGCAATAAATCATCACCAACAAACCAATGCATGATCGTCCATACCGAGAATGGTCTTCCCTCCTCCATGAGATGCATTGAGGTAAAGCTCATGCGATGCGCTCTTAGCCAGCTTCTTCCCAAAGGTGTCGTTTCATCACCTAAATAGGCAACCCAAACGAGCTTATTACGGTTAAGCGCCCAGCGCGCTAATAGCAGCAGTGTTTCACGGTCATTTAATAGGTGAGCAATGAGGGGATCAGAAAACTGTGAAATAAACACGATGCAGTCTGCATGCTGACTCATTTTATCGAGCAGATTAAATAAATCTGACTGTTTCATCTTCGAGCGATATTTCCACTCAGCCACACCAACATAGGCGGTCAATGATGCGTTAGCATCGACTTGCTTTAACAAACGATGGGTGTCGCGCGATAAAAAAACCTGAGTAGCATGCGCTTTGCTCAACTCTTTAACAACACTCAATAACCAATTTCGGCTATCACTCAAGCACGCATGCACCTCGCCAAACTGTAGCGGAGGTAACACACTCTCGTCACCGATGAGTCGACCCAGTTTAATGCTCACGAGTCATATAATCCTTTAACAGGTCACCTAAAAAACGAACAACTAAAATCATGTTGTACGAATATTAATTTTATATCATAATTATTACAATATAAATTACGTTAAAATATTTGTAACTTAAACATATGACAAATAAACTTTGGCGCAATAACTTATCCCAATCAACAAATGAAGCGCAAAGCTTCGAGAAACATGTTGCGGGATGGCAGCAAGAACAGTTTCTAGAGCTGAACGCGCCCGTTCGCGTGCAGCGCGCTCGTACCTATTGGCGCTTATTCGCCTCCGACCTCAAGTCGTTATGCAACGAGTACGGTACTCACCACTCACGAGGCGCTGAATAAATTGGCTATCATCACTGTCCAAAGCGTATTTTCGGGCGCTGGCGCAACCACCATTGCAGCCAATCTAAGTAATGCTCTACTTAGACAAGGCACTAAACTCAGCACAGTTGATGCGTGCTCCCATAATGATTTACGACTTTGGTATGGTATGCCGCTCTCACAGTCCGGAGGCTGGGCGTTGGGTTATCTCGATAACATCAGTGATAGCCGTGAATTTGCATTTCGTAGCGATTTCGGGGCGACCTTTCTGCCGTTAGGTGAAGTCAACGATAACTATGATCAACTCACCAATCGAATTGAGAGTGACCCTCAGCAATGGCTCAGTTGGTTAAAAGCGGGCAGTGATGATTGGTTGATCATCAATTTACCAAGCCACTGCACACGGTTATACCAAGCATTGATTCCATATGTCGATTTACATTTAGGCGTCTGGCAAGCTGAGCCTCGCGTGTATCCTCGCATGCAACAGTTTATTGTTAAACAAAATCTCCACAGTGAAGTGCCCAACGCGTTTGTGTTTCAAGAAAATGGCGTCGCTCCTCAACTCGAACTCAACCGAGATATTAGCAATATCATCAATCACGAACTCGCCGATGAAGTAACATCGCCTGTCGGTATTATGCGCGATCAACATGTCGCCGAAGCGCTTGCGACACAGCAAAGTTGTTATGAATACAGCATCGCAGCAAGCGCTAACGCTGATTTTGCTGAGTTAGCCAACTGGGTCGTTAAAAGATGTTCGCCCGCCTAGCTAATCAATGGCGTGAAGCTCGCCAATCTAAAAGTCGTCTCGCTAGTATCCGGCTTTTCACTGTTTTAGCGTTAGACCTGGTCTTTATTAATCGCCCTAAGGACGTGCATTTAAACGATCAGGGTATCGCCTACTGGATGCCGCAACTTGGTCAGAGACGCATACATTTGCTCGACCCTATCCGCTGGTTGATACAAGTGGGTTGGCTAGCATTTATTTATCAACCACCCGAGTCATCGGCGCGCCCTTCACCGTCTCAAGTTAAGCGACGTACTCAGTGGTTGGGCTATTTCGGGAGTAGCGTCAATCGCCTGCTCACGATTGCCTCAGCCCCCTTAAGACCTTTAGTGCGTAGCGAACGACGTGCCAATATCGGCTTACTCGCTATGGGTTTAGCGATTTTAGCGTTTGTGCTTACCCTGCCGATGGATGCCGCGCAACAAGGCCTTCTGCTACTTATTTTTTGGGGTATCGCTTTGTGGGTTCGTAAGCAAGCGGGCCAGTTCCCAATGATCGTGATGATGTTACTCTCTTTCTTTGTAAGTACTCGCTATATTTATTGGCGTATTACAGAGACCATTAACTGGAGTCACCCACTTGATGGCACACTTGGGTTCATCTTATTAAGCGCAGAAATATACGCGTGGGTTATCTTGCTATTCGGTTACATGCAAACAGTCTGGCCATTAAAGCGGAAAATTGCGAAATTGCCTGACAACCTTGATGAATGGCCATCGGTCGATATCTATATTCCGACGTATAATGAGCCACTTGCTGTCGTTAAACCCACCATCATGGCGGCACAGGCGATCGAGTGGCCTGCCGACAAGCTCAATGTCTATTTACTTGATGATGGCAGACGCAGTGAATATAAGCAGTTCTGTGAGCAATTAGGGGTGGGTTACATCGTGCGACCTAATGGTGTTCACGCCAAAGCAGGCAATCTAAATCATGCGTTGACCAAAACAAGTGGCGATTACATTGCCATTTTTGATTGCGACCACGTGCCCACTCGCGGGTTTCTGCAAATGACCATGGGCTGGTTTTTTAAAGACTCTAAACTGGCGCTCGTGCAAACCCCACACCACTTTTTCTCGCCCGATCCTTTTGAGCGTAATTTATCAATTTTCCGTAACCGTCCAAATGAAGGCGAACTTTTTTACGGATTAATTCAAGACGGGAATGACATGTGGAATGCCTCGTTTTTTTGTGGCTCATGTGCCGTACTGAAGCGTCAACCACTCGAGGAGGTTGGTGGAATTGCGGTTGAAACCGTTACTGAAGACGCCCATACAGCGCTGAAAATGCATCGTCGAGGCTATCAAACCGCTTACTTGAACATCCCTCTTGCTGCCGGTTTAGCGACAGAAAGCCTTGCTGATCATATCGGTCAACGGATGCGTTGGGCGCGCGGTATGGCACAAATTTTCAGGCTTGATAATCCGTTATTAGGCAAAGGCTTAAACTGGGCACAACGATTATGCTATAGCAATGCAATGCTCTATTTTTTGAACGGAGGTCCGCGCTTAATATTTCTAACTGCGCCGCTTGCATTCTTATTATTAGGCAGTTATATCGTTTATGCACCCGCCGTCATGATTGCCGTGTATGCATTACCACACATCATCCACGCGAATTTAACCAACTCGCGAAAGCAAGGTCAGTATCGACACTCATTTTGGGCGGAAATGTACGAGACCGTGTTAGCTTGGTACATACTTAAACCCACAACTGTCGCACTGTTTGCGCCTCATAAAGGTAAATTTAACGTTACCTCAAAAGGGCAGCGAGTCGATAAAAACTATTTTAACTGGCAGATTTCTACGCCCTATATCGTGCTCGTTTTAATCTCGTTACTTGGGTTCATTTTTGGTGTGTACAAATTTTTCACCATTGAAGACGATCAACAACTCACGGTCATTATTAATATGGTCTGGCTCACCTACAACCTAATCATTTTAGGTGGCGCAGTAGCGGTTGCTGAGGAGGCCAAGCAGCAACGATCCGCTCACCGTGTTGCGGTTGATATTCCAATACATGTCATCACTGAGTCGGAGCATAGTTTCAGCGCACGCATGGTCGACTTTTCGGCACAAGGCGTGGGGATCACTTTGCCGAGCCGGCAATTACTTCGTCCCGGACAATCCATATATTTAAATATTCAACAAGCCACATCGCGCCGTGCTTTACGTGCTGAGGTTATTTCATGCAGAGACGATGTCGCGGGTGTAGAACTAAAATTTGCCAATGCAGAAGAGGAACAAGCTTTTGTTATGGCCACTTTTGGACGTCTTGATGCGTGGCTTGGTTGGCGGCCGCACCAGGACGAACAACCGCTTGCTAGTCTGCGTGAAGTGGTCGGTTATGGTCTCACAGGTTACCAACGAATCGCGGCGCAAATAGCCCCGTATCTATTACCATTTTTTAAACATTTAAATTGGATTTGGCAAAAGCTCTCCACGTTTTTGCCTATTTACCCAGGTAAGGCGAGAAAATCATGAACACGCGTCAGTTAGTGGTATTTGTTATTGCAAGCATCATTGCATGCTCACTCGGTTCAGCTTCTATTCAGGCGCAGGAAAACGCGCCGAATCGCGAACTCAATGATGACTCAAACGTGCTGACTTATCGCACCCAATATCCGGTCGACGCACTTACGTCCCTGCAACAGTTACGCTTGGATGGTTTTACGCCAAGTATTGAGCTGGGCTTGGGTAGTCGCGCAGATCGCTTGGTCAATAGCGCAACCTTGACGCTTAATTATCGCTATTCACCGGCAATACTTGCAGATATCAGTCAAGTTAATATCCTGCTTAACTCTGAAACCGTTAAAACTATTTCGCTCAACGCTAATGACGCCGACACAACTCAGACAATCAGGGTCGATCTACCGGCGCCGTTATTTACCGACTATAACCGAATCACTTTTGAACTTGTCGCACAAAGCGTTAATGAACAATGTCGCGCACCAAGCGCGAGTACTTGGTTTGAAATTCTCTCTGGCAGCCAGTTAAATGTGAACTACCTGCAGCTTCCAGTCGCTAATGAATTGGCTTATTTCCCTGAGCCATTTTTCTATCGGTCGGATTTTTCAAACGTCAATATTCCATTCTTTTTGCCTGAGCAACAAAGCACTGAGTTGTTGACAGGCGCTGGTATCTTAGCCAGTTACTTTGCCAGTGAAACACAATGGCGACTGTTAGATATTAAACCGCATATTTATCAGCAAAAACGTGACCTTAATGATCAACTGCTTACCGCTTGGGGTCGCCATCATGCCGTAGTATTTATGACCAATGCGCAACGCCCGGCGGCATTTAAGCCACTGCCAGAGATTACTCAACCGCGGGTCGAGTTACTTGACCACCCGCTGTATCCTCAGCTTAAAGTGCTGGCAGTGATGGCGCCTGATGACACAGGTTTAATTGATGCTGCACAAGCGTTAGCCGCTGCCGCAGGTTCACTCAGTGGTGCCTATGCCACATTCAATCAGTTTGATGCGGAGCCTCGAGACCCTTACGCTGCGCCTAATTGGATCTCGACTGAGCGCGAAGTCAAATTCTCTGAATTGGTAAGTGATGTGAGCGAGTTACAACGTCATGGTGTGAAGGCGCCGCCAATTTCTGTCCCGCTCCGACTCCCACCAGACCTATTTATATGGCAGAAGTCGGGCGTGCCTTTGGATCTTGAATACCGTTATACCGCCCCCATCTCGAACGATGATAGTCGCTTGTTGGTATCCATAAACAACGAGTTTGTAAAATCGTTCAAACTCGATGAGTCAGGTGTTGCCAGCGGCGTAGGTGAATTACGCGTACCTATCATCGACACCCCTATACTGAGTGGTAACAATTTAGAGTTACCCGCGTTTAAACTCGGCGTAGTGAACCAATTACAGTTTAATTTTAAATTCAGCCAGATCGGTGGAGGTTGTAGTCTCCAACCCGCTAACTCATCGATCGGCGCGATAGATGGTTCAAGTACTATTGATCTTGTCGGTTTTGATCACTATGCACAACTGCCCGACTTACAGCTGTTCGCAAAGGCAGGCTACCCTTTCTCACGGTACGATGACCTGTCAAATACTTTGATCGTGCTAGACGAAGAGCCGAGTCTTGACCTGCTCTCACTATTTTTCGCCAATATAGCTAAAATGAGTGCATCAACCGGTTATCCCGTTTACAACCTGAGCGTGACTCACGTTGAACAGGTGCCGAACAACGCTAGCGAGGATATTTTGGTGCTGGGTCAAAGCGCGACACAACAATGGTTAGCGCGGTTTGGCGATAAGAACCTAACGGCTCAACTGTTAGGGCACAAACTAGCGGGTCAATCGCAATTGTTCGCTAACCCAAACGCAGTACTACAAAATAGTGGGCCGTTGGCGGCTTTGGTTGCCTTTCAATCACCATTAAATCCGGCAGCGTCAGTAGTGATGCAAACGGCTACGTCCAGTGAGCATCTCAATATGCTCAAGGAACGCTTGCTCTCGCCCAGCGATAGTATCCAATTTCATGGCTTTTTAAGCTTGGTTTCTGTCGCGGGTATCACCAACTACGCGGCAACTCAGCAGTATTTTATTGGTGACTTAAGTTTTTGGAATCAGGTTAAATACCACACGGCTCAGCACCCCTTTATTTTGGTGTTAGTGGTATTATTTGCCGTACTCGTAGTTGCCTTGGGTCTGTACCGTTGGCTAAGAAGCAGTGCCAAACGTAAGCAGGAGCTATAGTTTATGGGTTTGCGTTGGTTGCTCCCGCTGTGTTTGATCGTCACAGCCATCCTGAGTGGTTGTGACAGGTCACCCCAACAAAAAACTGAAATGTGGCAACCCAAACCACAAACACTGCAATTCGGTTATCACTGGCAGCGCTTTAATGAACAACTCATTGACGATCAGTTTAGAGTTATTGATCGTAGCAGCGACGCTTTAATAACCACGTCCGAGGGTCAGGTCTATAGCCTGCTCTTTAGTTTGTTTGCAAACCAACCAGAGCATTTTGAAAAACTATTAGCATGGCTCGAAAACAACCTTGCTGACGGTGACCTCACTAAACAATTACCCGCATGGCAATGGGGCTACAACGCCCCGACAGACAGTTGGGAAGTGCTCGATACCAACTCGGCGACCGACGTCGACGTTCTGTTAATTTACGCGCTTTATCATGCAGCAGATGTCTGGCAAAAACCTGCTTATCGAGCGACAGCAGAGGCACTCACGCAACACCTAATGCAACAAACGGTCACGTTTAGAAATGGCGACTTGCTTCTGTTACCCGCGCCTATCGGATTTAACAAAGCCGATCGCATTACGTTTAACCCAAGTTATGCGCCGCTTTTTGTTCTAGATGGCCTGTATCGTTTGAGTAACGATGCGCGTTGGCTCGCGCTCGCGCAAGCACAGCAGAGATTCATGCTTAAGCATAACCCGAGCGGCGTCGTAGCCGATTGGTTGACCGTGTCCGACAACGGCGAAGTGCTCAACGCTGAAGAGGCTGAGGGTAGTTACGATGCCATACGCAGTTATTATTGGTTTGCCCTCGATCCTAAGCAGCGTTTGTTAGAACATTACCTCACTATGGCGCACGAAAGTCAGTCGCGCTCCCAACCGCCCGAAACCTTAGATTGGTTAACCGGAGATGCTAGCGGCGAGGCGAATATCGGGTTCTCAGCACTGCTTATCCCCTACTTTAAGCAAACAGCACCACTCGCCTACCGTCACGCGTTACAACGGGTCGAGACCACGCCAGTGACAGACTATGCTGAGCATTACTATGATCACGTACTCATTTTATTTGGACTTGCTTACCAGCAGTGCTTTACAGTGAATGCTGATGGCACCCTCAATCTATTTTGGGCTTCTGGCGATATGAACAAGGCTTGCTATGCGAATTAACGTGTTACTCAATTTACTGCTTGTTACGGGTTTTCAAACAGCATCTCTACCCGCATTAGCGCAAACGTCAGACGCAATCGACCTATTAATCGAACGTATAGAGCAAGCTGAAGCAGCGGGCAGAAACTATCACCGAGATCGGCTCATTGAACAGTTACAACGCACAGCGCCCAATCACCCACGTGCTATCGAATTTAGACTCATTGATGCGTTAGCAAGTAATGATTTACCACGTGCCCAACAACTCCTCGATGAATTGCAGAAATCACAACCCAATGGTGACGCAGCACAACGGAGTCGGGAGCGGATTCGGTTGGCACAGCCGCCTTACCAATCGCTCATCGCCCAGGCAAGGCTCAATATGCTGACAGGTAAAACCGATATTGCGCGGACACTCTATCAGCAGGTTTACCAACAAGAGCCGCGGCTCGAGCCCTATCGTTCAGATTGGCGCGAATTAGAACGGTTAGCTCAACAATCGGTTGAGGAGCCTGTCGTCGTTGAGGTTGAGACCGAATCCAGCACGCCTAACGAGGCAGAAACAACGCCAAAAGCGCGCCGCACCCGCACGGTGACCTATTCGCCTATCGTGAGTGATAGCGGCACTGCCGCAAGAAGCGCTACCACACTGAGTACCGCGCCAGCGGTTACTGTAGCAACGGACTCAAGCAACGCGGTCAATTCGGAACTAAAAAACCAAGGCCCCTATTTAACTGTCGGTTTTCTGCGCAATGAGCGCGACTCCGTCGATGGCAACACGTCATTTGCAAGCGATACCCTGTTGCTCGAATACCGTAGGCCCACAGAGACCGGCATTTGGACATTTAAAGTGGATGGCTTTGTCACCGAAGCTGGCGAATTTGATTTAACCAACACCTTCCAAAAAGACCGTTTTGGAACGGGGTTGCTATGCCAAACAGCCGCATGTAATCAAGGTCTACTGCCTAATTTAAAAGAAAATGGCGCCTCTATCGGCATCGCCTTTGATAGCGATATCTGGCATGCGGACATAGGCTTAAGCCCCATTGGGTTTGATAAAACTGAACTGCTAGGTGGTCTAGAATACAGTGGTGACCTCGGCGAATTCGGTTGGAGTTTAGGTATAGAGCGAAGGATCGAAACGACATCCGTTTTAACCTTTTCAGGCCAGCAGGATCCATTTTCCTCGCGTCACTGGGGGCCCGTAGTTCGTCAAGGTGTTGGAGGCAGTCTCAATTGGGATCAGGGCGGCCTGATGGGTTGGTGGTCTAACTTTGGTGTCAACCATTATGGCGGGCGCAATGTTGATAGTAATAAACAGTGGTATGCCTATACGGGTGTTTATTTTCGCATCATTGATACTGAAGCCTTTGCGTTTACTTCAGGGCTCACTGCACTGAGTTGGGGATTCGATAAAAATCGCGGTGAGACCACTTTTGGCCACGGTGGTTACTATAGCCCAGCGCACTACGCGTCGCTGAGTTTGCCGATTGAGTTTTATGGTCGAATCGATCGTTTCTCATATATTTTACGTGCCTCATTCGGCCAATCCACCAGTCGTTTAGATGATGCTGAATTTTATCCAACATCTAATCTGCTTCAACAGCAAGCCGGAAACCCTATTCATACCGGTAACCCAGATGGTGGTGGATTCGGTCGTAGCTTTCGTGCCGCCTTTGAGTACCGAATAACTAATCATTGGAGTGTGGGTTTAAATGCACAAATCGAGCGCTCAGAATTCTATACACCTAACAATTACCAACTGTATTTTCGATACCACTTTGACGGTGATGGGAACGCATTCAGACCGCCGAACCCACCCTCGCGTTACGTTGATTTTTAATTTCATTAAACAATGTGGGCTGCGATTACAGCAATGAGATAAGCTAAAATACCGTAGCCTGCATATAACCCCCACGCGATTCGACTTTTACCCGTTTCTGCACGTAACATCGCGACCGTTGCAACACATTGCAATGCAACAACATAAAACAACAGCAAGCCAATGCCGGCACCTAAGGTCAATCCATCAGCCTGGATCTGCGCCGCTAAGCCGGCAATATTTTCCTCGGCACCCGACATACCAAACATCGTGCCCAGCGCACCGACAAACACTTCACGCGCTAAAAACGACATGATCATCGCCACGCCATAGCGCCAATCTAAACCCAGCGGCTCAAAGACAGGCTCAATAAAGTGACCAATTTTACCCAATAATGAGTTTTCTAGACCTGCGCCTTGGGGGAAATAGCCCAACGTCCATAAGCATAAGGAAATAACAAAAATAACGGGGGCCGCACGTTTGATAAATTGCAAACCACTGTTGATCACACGTTGAAATAGCGGCTTCCAGTGCGGCAAACGATACGAAGGCAGTTCTAAAATAAACGGCATGTCTTTGAGTTCTTTGCTTTTACGCGTAAACACATTCATCAATGTACTCACGACGAGCGCCATCAGAATCCCGAAGAAATACAGCCCAAAAAAGGCAGCACCCTGTAGGTCAAACACGCCTAAAAACGTCGCATCTTTTGGAATAAGCACGGCTATCAGTAAGGCGTATACCGGCAATCGCGCTGAGCACGACATCAGTGGAATAGTGAGCATCGTAATCAGACGTTTGCGCGGCGACTCGATGGTACGCGCCGCCATAATCGCTGGTATAGCACACGCATGACCCGATAAATAGGGGATAAAGCTACGCCCAGACAAACCAAATAAACTCAATGGCTTATGGCATATGAGCGCCGCTCGCGCCAAATAGCCGCTATCCTCTAATACACCAATAATAAGTGTCAAAACCATGATTTGCGGAACAAACACTAAAAACGCGCCGACGCCGCCAAATATAGCATCATTTAAAAAGTCAGAAACAATGCCTGGCCCTATCACTCCCGTTAGTGCGCTGGCGATCCAGCCTATAGCCGCCTCGGTGCCATCCATGAGCGGCTGCGCCCAAGTAAAAATACTCTGAAACAAGAAAAACATAATCGCTAGAAACGCAATACCACCCAGCACATTATTCAGCAGAAAGGTATCAATACGGTTCTGATTTTTGAGCACCACATCGGAGCGAATACCATACTCCGCGTTAATCTCACGCGCGCGCTCGATGAATTTTCTTTGCTCGCCAAGCTGAATGTTTAGCTCAGTAGGCGCTTGTGCTTGTTTCGCCAAGCTTGGCAAAGCTTCCTTAAAGGCGGCAACGCCCTTAAGCGTTTTTGCAGAGAGCGCGTAGACCGGCGCACCAAGTTCCTTTTGCAACGCTTTGATATCAATATTCAAACCATAACGCTCAACCTCATCGATCATATTCAGCACAAAAACAACGGCTTTATTATTTTTACGCGCCAAAGCCTGAACTTGAAGTGCAAAGACTAAACTACGCTCAAGTCGCGCCGCGTCTAACACGCATACGACGAGTCGCGTATCATCATCGTCTACAGCGAGGTTTAACTTTTCGACAGCGATTTCTTCGTCTTTTGATAGGCTATGTAGTGAATAAGTACCAGGAAAGTCGACCACTTCAAACTGATCAAATTGACCCGTCTTCAGCTCGACGGTGACACCGGGGAAATTTGCGACCTTTTGTCGTAAGCCGGTTAATTGGTTGAACAACAAGCTCTTACCACAGTTGGGTTTCCCCACTAAGACAATGCGTTCCATATACGACCCAAGTTGTTTTAAATGATAGGCTTAGCTGGCCAAAGCAAGGTTAATTTTTTCAGCAACCGCTTGTTCGAGTGAGTAAACACAATCACCGACTTGCACCACCAAAGGACCTTTAAAGGGCGAGCGGCGGACGCACACGACTTGCTGCCCCTTACTGAACCCCATTTCTTGCAACCGGCTGATAACCGGTCCCGTCAGCTGCGAGTTAATTGTCTCAACGACAGCAGCTTGCTTAGCCTTTAATTCCCAAAGTGTTTTCATACGCCCTCCCGAATGAGAACTATTATCATAAATATTAAGATTATCTTCAATAGATTGCTTGATCCAAAGCAAGTTCCTATCTAATGTGGTAAAACGCAGTCTGGCAGGGCTTATTAGGCGAGTCGTAAAGCCAAACGTACAACTTAGCAAGCTAACTAACTGGAGTATAAAATGAGAGGAGTCATACTCGACGCTGCCAGCTTAGGCAATGATGTCGATTGGCAACCCATCGCAGCACAATTGGATGACTGGCAAGTATTCAATGAAACCACAGCTGAGCAAGTGGTGGAACGTATCCAAGATGCCGATATCGTATTCAGCAATAAAGTGGTGCTTGATACCGAAACGCTACGCTCTGCGACTCAACTCAAATGGATAGGCATTTTAGCCACGGGCACCAACAATATCGATCAGGACACGGCTAACGCACGCGGCATTAAGGTCGCTAATGTTGAAGCGTACGGAACCGCCAGTGTGGCTCAACACACGCTCACTTTAATGCTTAACCTTGCGACGCAAGCACAAAGGTATCATCAGCTCGTTGCCTCAGGTGCGTGGCAAACGGCGTCTCGTTTCTGCTTAGATGACTTCCCGGTGGTTCAGTTAGCCGGCAAACACTTGGTTATAGTCGGTCATGGTGAGTTAGGACAAGCCGTGGAATCCTTAGCAAAAGCTTTTGGCATGAAAGTATCGATAGCGGCTCGTCCCGGCAAGAAAAACGATCCACGCCCCAGCCTCGATCATTTATTGCCCGAAGCGGACGTCATTTCGTTTCATTGCCCATTAACCGATGATACGAGAGACCTATTAAACAGCAACAATTTAGCGCACTGCAAACCGGGATTACTCATCGTGAACGCCGCTCGGGGTGGGATCGTTAATGAACACGATGCGGTTGAGGCTTTAAGAAACGGTATCATTGCTGGTTTGGCAGTCGACGTACTGTCAAAGGAGCCACCCCGCAACGGCAATCCCCTGCTCGATGCGATTAACGAACCACTTAATTTAATCGTCACGCCTCACTCCGCGTGGTTAGCGCCAGAGGCACGCCAAGCAATTATCAATATTAGTGCCAATAACTTGCGTCAGTTTCTTCAGGATGATGGGCAATAACATCCGCGAGCCACGGTATTCACCCAACCAGAGTCGAGCGGTTTAGCAGCCGCTCCAACGCGTTGTATGAGTGGTTCAATAAAGCTGCTTTCGGTATTACAAAACGCGCCGTCTGCGTAGGGCCCCAAATAAACAAGCTCACTGTTGGCATCGAAAATGATCACTGCAGGGGTGGCTGGCAAAAATTGCTTAAGCATCGGCAACTCGTTGAGCGACAATTCGACATTGGTGCCATTACTGTTATTTACTTTACGCTTAACGACCTGCTTATGAGCTTCTGTTCGCCAATTACATATACAGTGGGTATCCAGCACATGAAAAACGCGTGACTGTGTTTTATAGCCTTGCTGACGTAGCCACTGCCCGAGGCGTTCGCCGACTTGTCCCTGCGGGACTTGTGCCTGCAACTGCCCAGATTGATCGAACCACATTAACGGCTGATACAGCAAATAACTACTCAGCGCGATGACCAGCACCAGTGCGCCGACGGCTACGGCAGTGAGTTTAACTCGTGTTTTATTCAAACCTACACGCCCGACGATAAGAAATCGCTCTATTTTGGCATAATTTATACTTATCACGAAGCCAAATAATCGCTTATAGTGTTGATGTACATTACAAAAAATCAACAAAGGATTGAGTTATGAAAGAGCTCAAATGGGGTATTATTTTTAGTATCGCAATGCTGCTCTGGTTGACGGTTGAGCGACTCGCTGGCTTGCACCATCAAAATATCGAGTACCATTTCTTTCTCACCAATATCTTCGCAATTATCGCCATCGCCATTTACGTTCTCGCCCTACGCGATAAAAAGCAGAGTTTACCCGAGCAGAAAATGACGTGGCTGACCGGCTTTATCAGCGGCGTTAAGCTTACCCTCGTGGTGGCTATCTTAGCGCCCTTAGTGCAGTTAATCTTTCATACCACGATATCGCCCGAGTTTTTTGACAATATGCGTCATCACGCGGTCGCCTCAGGCATGATGAGTGATATGAGAGCTGAAGAATATTTTACCCTCACCGCCTATATCTTCCAGTCTATTGTTGGTGCAATCGGCTTAGGGTTAATCACCAGTGCGATCGTTGCTTTCTTTTTACGTTCAAAAGACACGTAACGCACGCAACTAAACCTTCAAAAAAGCGTCTTATCTCTGACAAATAGTTTTGCCATCGTAATGCGCCTGTTGATCCTTTAGGACTCAGGCGCGTAACCATAGCTCAGTTGTATTGCAGTAGAGGTAAAGATGTCACCAATTAAGTCAAATTTCATCGCTAAAGATTTTGCGCGTCGCGTTAAACAACGCCGCAAGACACTGATGCTTCCAATGACTCAACTCGCTAAGAAGTTGGGCGTAAGCGAACCTGAATATACCCAAATCGAATCAGGAACACGTCCGCCTTCGCGCAAGCTACTAACGCAGATCTCGATAGAACTGCGCACCTCTGAGAAGTGGCTTGTCGAGGGTGGTTATTAAACACCCTCTCGATTCAATTTTGCCAGTTCTCGTTCGGTTTTTAGTCCTAGCACGCGGTTAAAAAAGATCGCGGCAGGACAGAACCCGGTAAACGATTGCTGTAATAAATTAGCCCCGACAAACACCGTCAACCACACGAATCCTGAATGGACCCATACCGTTAGTGCCACAGATAATAAAATCATGATGCCAGCAAATGCTGTAACCGCTTTTTCAACACTCATGGTAACACCCCATAAATATACAATATGTTTTTATATATAATATCAATTGAGCCTGTTTACAAGTAAAATAAGCGCCATAAATCTTCTTATCCTAAGTGCGCTCGAATGCTCGCAGGCTACCTATCCCTTTTTTTCACCTCACTCATTGCCGCTACGTTATTTCCGATGGGCTCCGAGTTAGTGCTTATTGGGTTAATTAAAAACGGTTGGCCAATGGTGACGACGGTTGCTGTTGCTTCGGTCGGGAATGTCCTGGGTTCAGCTATCAACTACGTGGTCGGCTACCTACTCCACAAAGGCTTTATGCAGACTCACTTAAAAGTCTATAAAGCAAATCTGACAAGGGCTGAAGCGATCTTTCGAAAATTCGGCCGTTGGACCTTACTTTTTGCCTGGCTACCGATTATTGGTGATCCATTAACACTGTTTGCTGGTTTATCTAGGGTTAATTTTGGTTTATTTTTGCTGTTAGTGTCTGTGGGAAAAGTGGCGCGCTATGCCGTAATAGCCACCAGCGTTTAGGGATAAATATGATTGGAATCATTCAGCAAGTGCTGCTCGAGCTACTCGAAGAGAAAGGTGGCGAAGAACTTAAACAACGTGTTTTAAAACGAGCCCACGTTGACCCATCGGTAAATTATCGTATTGACAAAAACTACAGTGATGACGAATGTCTTCGATTAATTGCAGCGTCTGTCGAAGAGACAGGTTTTACCGAAAGCGAAGTCTATGCCCTTTACGCCTCGGCATTTCTTCAAAAGGCGCGGTCTTTGTTTCCTCGATTTTTTGAAATCGCAGACGATTCAGAAGGTTTCTTGCTACGGCAAGCGCGCATTCACGCTGTTATGGCTTCCGGATTAAAACAACAGGATGAACGACAGCATGTCAATGATAAGTTTTCTGCCTCGCCAATTGAGCCCGGTGTAGTCAGGGTCATTTACCGATCCCCTAATGGTCTCTGTCGATTGTATCAAGCCCTAGCATTTGAAGTCGCCTCACTGTATGGCGATGAAATTGAATTCAACGAACCCTGTTGCATGCATAAAGGCGCGGTACATTGTGAATTTATAATAACGTGGCCACATAAACGTCAGGAGGTGGCTCATGACTGATGCTGATCACCCGTCGCTACGCCAAGTCATTACTCAAATCGCCGACCAGTTATGCGACACCATCGATAACAACTTCGATATTCACGTAAGCGTTGATACGCAAGATACTGAAGGTCAAAAACTTGCGCTACTCGTCAACTTTTTATTGGAGAACGTACGCCGCTCGCTGACTGATATGCAGTCACTTAATGAGCAACTCGAAGACAAAGTGAAAGAACGTACCTCTTTACTTGACCTCATTTTAGCGGGCTCAAATGATGGTGTGTGGATTTGGGACATCGCGAAAGATGAACTGACATTGTCAGGTCGTTGGTACTCAATGCTCGAACTCCCCCACGACGCTAATACCCAATCGCCTGAGTTTTGGTATCAACAAATTCATCCCGCTGATCGTGAGCGCTTCAGCAATGCTATTCGACGCTTACGCAAAGGCGAATCTGAGCATCTCAATGTCGAATATCGCGTCAAAACAACGCGCCACGGATACCGATGGATGCTGTGTCGAGGCGTTTGTCAAAAAGATAATCAGCAGCAATGTTCAATCGTCGCCGGCACACAAACAGACATATCCGCGATGCGTATCTTTGACCAAGAGTCTGGCATGCCCAATGAGCGCTACTTACGTGAACGTGTCGAAGATGCGCTTGATGAGCAACAACCCTTGTTTTTGATTTATATCACTGTTGAAAATATCGATGCGATACTCAATGCAAGCGAGCATGCCAGTAATGCTCGCTTGTATCCAGTAATTCAAGAACGACTGAACCAAGTCAATGGTGTACACCTCGTAGCAAGTAAACTCAGCGCCATCACCTTTGCTGTCATGGGCTTTGAATCGGAGTTGACCCAGAGCGGTTTAACCATTGAGGACGTATGTCAGCAGATACGTGATAACTGTGCCAATACTCACAATACGTTTAAAGAGGATGCTCGCTTTGAGGTGGCGGTCGGTGCGGTCGCTTCCTCCATGCTAAAAATTGACCAGTCACAGCAGCTCATCAACTATGCTTGGTCAGCACTGCGACGCGCACGCCAGTTAGGGCAAACGTGTATTTTTACTGAGACCCATATTACTCAGGATAGTCGCCGTATTCGCGTAGAGCAGGAGTTGCGACGTAGCCTGATGCAAAATGCACTGGCACCGGATTATCAAGCAATTTACGCAGGAAAAACCAAACAACTTATTGGGTTCGAGGCGCTTGCGCGATTTCGGCACCCCGAGCTCGGCATTGTATCACCGGGGGAGTTTATTCCCATCGCTGAAGACTCGGGACTGATGCGAGAATTGGGCTATGCAATCTTAGACCGCACCATCGAGACCATTCAAACATGGCAGAATAACGCACTGCGCAATCATCCGTTTTATATCGCCGTCAACGTCTCAGCGATACAGCTTGAAGATCCCTACTTCGCCGATAATGTATTAGCTAAACTTGAAGGTGCAGGTGTCGACCCGCAGCGATTAAAACTCGAAGTAACCGAATCAACGCTGGTCGAGAGTTTTAAAAGTGCTGCCTTGCAACTCGATAAACTCCGCCACAATGGCGTAAGAATTGCCTTGGATGATTTTGGTACCGGTTACTCATCATTAAGCTATTTACGTAGTTTATCCATCGACACGCTCAAAATTGATCGGAGTTTTGTCGCTAAGTTGCATGAAAATGAACAAAAAGCCGCAATCATAAAGACAGTCTATGAGTTAGCCACACAGCTCAGACTGTCCGTCGTCGCTGAAGGTGTTGAGGAAGTCGAAGAGCTCAACTTCCTCAATAATATCGGTGATATGGCGATTCAAGGCTTTTTACTTGCTCGCCCGATGCCCGCAGAGCAGGCTATCGCTCAAGTATCACAACATCGCAACTAGTCGAGTACCGTCTGCAGTGGGACTAACTTTAAGTTTTGTCCCGCTTCGGGCATCCGATTGCGCCCATCTTGAACAACTAACGCGCCCTGCTCAAACCCTTTCCCAAGAGACTGTGTGGTGACCTCAAGCCCATCCGTTTCAGACGCACCGTCAATCCCTAACTCAACGTTCGTTCGAATTCGGAAGTGATGACGCAACGTGTAAGGCGCTTCAGCATCAAAAATCACATAGCTATCACTGCCCTGGCTCGACACAAACAGCAGCGTCTCGCTATTGTATTGCGCAAGCGCTAAACCTTCGATGTCAGGCACAATTTCGGCGACATCAGTGGCCTTGATGATTAACTCTCCCTGTTCAGCACTATTAACGGCCGCATCAAATAGCCAGATGCCAACATCCTCTTCCCCAACGAACAGCCGTTGTGTTTTATCGTCAACCACACACCCTTCCGGCTGAGAAGGAACAGACATTTCGCGGACCTTTTTAACGTCATCAACGCCCTTGATCCAAAACTGTTGAATGCGACCTGACTTGCCGTTTACATAAACTGATAGTCTATCGGTGTGCTCTTCATAGCCCATACACAGACCGTATATCTCGTCCAGATCAGTACTCACCTGTTGCGCCATGCTGACTTCGCCAGCTTGACTAATATCGAAGAACTGAAGACTGTTGTTGTCACGCAGCGAAGCGACTGCCACGTTGCCTCTGACATCCACGTTATTCAAACGACCGACGGCTAAGTGCTGCACTATTTCACCGTTCATTGAATAAACGTAGAGTCCAGTCCGTTTATCGGTTGCTAAAATGAGACTTTCCTCGGCCGCACTAGGTGATACCCAAATGGCTGGGTCATCAATCGCGTCGCCACGACGCGGTGACGGTTCAGTTTCAAGCGTTGCTGCCACTTGCGCGATGGGTTTCACCGCGGTATGCCGTTCGGCATCGCCTTGCACGACTCCAACTTCAACCATATGGTCGCCCGCCTCTCGTGTCAGCAATACACGTGCATCCGGCAACAGAGAAATATCCTGATATTCGTGCGTGGTAGAAATGAGCTGTGCCTCGGTTTCGCCTAGCGTATCTTCTTGAGTCGAAATCTTAAGTAACCGCGCAGGTGCCTCCTCCAGCGCCAGTAAACGGCCATCCTGCATAACGCTGAGTGCTTTTATTTCACCTTGAATATGTCCAAAAGGAGCACGTACCGCTTTTAGGTGACGTTTTTCCTCTGCTTCGGGTTCAGCATTATAAGCCCAAACCGACTGATCAGATTCAGCGACATAGAGCACGCCACGCTGCGAGTCGACCGCACAGGCAGTTGAATCGTAGGGCACGTTTAAATCACGAATCGTAATCGGCTCTTTCAACCAAGTTTCATCTTGTCTTAACAAACGTTGTTCTGCGCCACCGCGGCCTCCAATCAAGAACAGCGATAACTGACTGTTCTCGGCACTGTCATAGAAGCACAGATCTTCGACCACTCGTGTTTCAATCTCACCTTTATATAAAGGCAGTAAGCGTCCCTGATGATAACGCCATACAAACAGCTCTTGGGTATCGCCTTCCATCGCTGCCAATATCGACTCACGCTCACCTAAGACATAATGTTTCAAATGATAAAAATCGCCTGCAATCAGCTGTTGTTCGCCGCGAGTAATGCCCTTACTGGTCACCTTTAAAACCGAGTTATCGGGTAAAATCTCACGGTGTCGTTCGTTAGCTTTAGCGCTACCAGTGTGAAAAGCCAAAAACATGGATGCACTGAGGACTGCTACTTTAAATAAATTCATTTTTAATCTCTCTAATCTAGTTGCTTACCAATTAACCCACTGCACACCCAAGGTGTAACTGCGACCATAAGATTCATACTGCGCGTTGTAGCGCTTGTCGCCGGTGTAAACAAAGTACGCTTCGTCAGTGATATTGTTGACGGCAAAATTAATACTGAGCTGATCACTGATTAGCCATTTGCTGGAGAAATCCAAAGTGAGATTATCGTCTTCGTAAATGTCATAGCGGCTGTCTTCAACATCGCCCAGTTCTGCGAGGTACTTCGATTTATAGTTCGCCGCCAACCGCAGACTCAGCTGTTGTGTTTCATAGCCAATCGCAACGTTTGCCGTGGTATCCGACTGACTCGGCAACGGAATATCACGCTCCATAAGTTCGCCATCATCCAGCCAATCAACCGTTGCTTCAGAATCGGTAAAAGTCAGGTTGGTATTAATCAGAAAGTTATCTAACCAGTTATTAAAACCGCTGAACTGGTGCACTAAGTTAAACTCTAAACCAGCGACGTAAGCGTCATCGCCATTAATGTAAGTCACCGCCTCGTCAAATGATTCATAACCTGGACGACCCGCAATATCCGCTTCATAAACAAAGTTTTTAATCGATTTATAAAACGCGGTGGCAGAGATAACACCCAAGGTTTCATCGTAGTGTTCAATCCCCAGATCGAGGTTGCGTGAAGTCAAGGGTTCGAGTGCAGGGTTACCAAATTCAGCTTTAATATCACCGTCGTCATTTTCAACAAAATAGCTCGGACGGATTTGTTCAAAGCTAGGACGCACCAAACCCGTGCTATAAGCCATGCGCACAATTGTCGCGTTGCTCAGCTCATAACGGCCAATTAAACTCGGTAGCCACTGAGCATCGCTGAATTCGGCATACTCTGGCGAGAACTCATTCAACTCATCATTATAACGAGTTCCGCGCGCATCACGTTGCTCGTGTTCGTAGCGTGCGCCAGCGATCACCTGCCATGGACCCGAATTCACATCAGCCATAAAATACGCGGCATTAATATCTTCATCGATCTGATACTGTGCAATACGTGACTCCACCTCATCACGGAAGTCAGTCAACACTAACGTATTTAATGTTCCCCACAGCGCATCCGCGGAAATACCCGGACCAAATCGGTCAAAGCCATAGTCAACGTTGCTAGTTGCATAATCTGCAAGGGTAAGTGCCGAAACACCTAAATCAGCAAAATCTTCAACAATGAAGATATCCTCACGAGCGGTTTTCTCGCGCCGACTGATACGCATACCGCCTTTGAAGGTGACTTGGTAACTCGGTTGTAGCCAATCGTAAGCCAAATCAACTTTCAGGCTATCTGCATTCTCTTCGGTATACGCATCACTGACTTCAACTTCATCGATGCTATACCCCTCAGCTTGATAAGCCCTATCAGGGGCGAGTAATTGTAGTTGTTCAACACCTCGATAGCCCAAGCCGTCATCAAACGATTGCACAAACTGAGCCCCACCAATCGCAAACGGTTGCGATTCACTCGCTTCACTGGTACCGAGCTCTATTGTCAATTGCCAATCTTGCCACGTTTGCTCAGTACCTATCATGTAGGCCTGTATTTCCTGCGTCTCTTTGCGATCTTTGAGCTCACGGGTGACTTCACCAGCGCTTGCAGTATTCTCAGCGAGCGGATCTTCAAACTCAGTGATAATCCCTTGGCGAATTTCAGTATCTGCAAACTTGCTATACAGCGAACGTAGGTAATATTGCGACGTATCACTTGGTCGGTAATCAAGATTTAATGCCAAGCCCGTTCGCTCTCGTGTAACTTGATAAGCACGCTGTTCGAACTCTTCTAAACCGGGCTCATCAAAATCCCAATTGCCACCTGTTTCAACATTATCCGTGCTAAATGAACGATCTTGATAGCTACCTGCGATAGCGATACCCAAACTGTCTTGTTTGTCGCCGATGTCAAAGGTATTACTGGCTACTGCTGAGAATTTCGGGTTGGTCTCGCTCGCTTGTGCGTTATAACCCAGCTCCGATGAAAGCGAGTAAAAAGCACCCTCGCGATCAAACGCCGTCATACTCTTAAGTTCAATATTTCCACCTAAGCTACCTGCAGGAATATCCGGCGTCAGCGTTTTACTGACAACAACCGATTCAAGCAAGTCAGATGGGATCACATCCAGCGCAACTGCGCGACGGCCCGCTTCGGGTGCTGCTAATGACGTGCCATTGTAAGACACAGAGTTCAGATCCGGCGCCAAACCACGAATACGGATAAACCGCCCTTCGCCCTGGTCGCGCTCTACCGATAAACCCGGCATACGCTGCAGTGCGTCACTCACGCTGTCGTCTTGCAATTTGCCCATATCATCTTTTTTTAGAACGTTGATGATACCGCCTGCATCACGTTGTTGCTGAACGGCCTTTTTAACGGATTCGCGGTAGCCAATCGTGAGAACTTCTTCAATGGGTGCGTCTTGTGCTTGCTGTTTTGATGTATTGGATTCCGTCTGCTGAGTTTGTGCAGCTGCATAACTACTACTAAGCGCAGCAGCGACACAATAAACGAGGTAAGTTTTTTTCATCATGTTCATGCCCTGGTGGTGAATGGTCGGCACATACTCTAGGTGGCTAACATGTCATTTTATGTGCCACGAACAGGTTGCGATGAGCTGTTCGGATTGCAGTCCGAACAGCTCAATTAAGTGACGTTTCTGTCATGTAAATGTCATGCTGCTCCTGTACCTTAAACATGTGCATAGGCACTGCATGGAGCTCAGGTATGTCGCGCAATACGCTTTTATCTCGCATGGTTTATGACTGGCGCCTGCCTTTCATGATGTGCATACTCGCGGTCTCACTGTTGCTTGCCAGTCAAGTCGGCTCCCTCAAACCCCGTTCCGCTATCGATCCGCTTGACATTATCGGTGAGTTTTCGACCTTATTGATTGTCTTGGTCGGCTTGGTTCTGATTGTGACGCAGCGACTCGATGGGGCTGTCACTCGACTGTTTTTTTGGGGCGGCTGTGTACTGATTTTTTCACTATCACTGGATCTGCTGGATGAGTTTTTCAGCTATCCAGAAGCGCTGCGGCTCATGAGTTGGCTAGAATCATTACCACAACCTTTCGGTTTAGTGATTCTCGGATTTGGTGCCGCTGAGTGGATAAAAGAGCAGCGCCAAGTGCGTCGTCAACTCGGTGTCCGAGAGAAACACTTACGTGCCCATGAGTGGGTTGACCCACTCACGACGTTATACACACTCCCCTACTTTGAAAAAGTGCTTGAGCGTGAGCTTGCACTGCACAAACACCATCGCCAACACGTGGTGATGGCGAGTATCAACTTACAGGCATTCGCTCGTTACAATGAAGAGATGGGCATGCAGGCCGGCGACCTTCTACTGAACAAAGTGAGTGAGCTGACCGCTTTGTACTTACGTCCCGGCGACTGCCTATGTCGCTACCACAGTGATCAGTTTCTTATACTATTACCGGCAACCGACTTTCCTGAAGCGCTCAGCCTGATTCGACTATTGGCAGAAATGCTGCGGGAACAACTTGCCTTACCCCATTATATGGCGATAAAAACACGTGTAAGACGTGTTAATGAGGTGTCTCCGAAACACGCGATGAAACAATTATTGCAGCAACCAGAAGCGATTATTGCCGATGCGTCGCGAGCCCATCATTAAATCACGCGAGCTCATTGCTCGACCGCTGCTTAAAGCACTACTGCCTATCGCCGAGCGGCGCGGTGTGAGTCCTCATCAACTGCTTAAAGGCACGCACGTGTTTGATGCTGAACTCAAGCCTTCAGCAGGACGCTGTAGTGAGCAGGATCTGGCGTATATTATTACAGCGGCAGAACAGCTGATCGGCGATGCGCAGCTCTGGCCCCTAGTCGTTCAATCCCTGCACCAGCAAAGGCTGTGTCCCGCGTTTGATTGCATTCGCTACGCCAACACATTTAGCGCTGCACTACTATACTCTCTGCGCTATCAAACGTTGTTGCACCCTTTTATACTGGTACGCCCTAAGCGGTTACAGCAACGCCTTCACATAGACTGGCTTCCCGTTTCGGGGCTGTCCGGTAAACACAATAAAACATTCCGTGACGCATGCGACAAATTGATGTTGGCGTTGGTAATACATATAGCTCGGAATTGCCAAGTTAATTTGTCCGATTGGCGAATCGGCGTACATAATCCCGATAGCCTCCCCGTCAGCTGGCAAACGTGGATAGGCACTATCGACTCGCGCCCTATTCCATGTCTTTCGTTGCCCATGCATCACTTACCGACAAATAATCCAACAGCCTCTGCCAATAACTTTCAACAGGCGCGATCATTTGCCGAACTGCAACATGAAACCCTAAACACCCAGGCCCCCCTAACTGAAGCGCTCTCTTGGATGTTAAAGAAAGCAAAGCAGGGGGATGAATCATCACTGGTGGAACTGTCCAGCGCCCTCAACATGAGTGCTTCGACGTGTAAGCGACTACTCGCCTCACAAGGCATGAACTTTAAACGACTGGCAGACTATGCGCGGCTGAAATATTTCCTCTACCACTCAGAGGCTAAACCGCACACGCAAGCGGAACTCGCTGCTAAACTTGGCTACAGCCACGCAAACAACCTCAGGCGAGCCCGCCGACGCTGGCTCGCCAGTTTTTAAGCGTTTAGTCCACCTCACTGACACGGTATCCGGTTTCCTCAAGCAGCGTCAGTACGCCCTCATCACCCACTAGATGACCCGCACCGACCGCGATAAACGCGCTATCGCTTTGGTTATCTGTGGCGAGTTTAGCGATCCATTCGCGGTTACGTTTATAGAGAAGTTCTTCAGCCATTTGCGGAGGCATTGAGTCGTTTAATAGCTTGCCGAGTGCGGTTAAGTCGCCCTCCTGCCAACTAGCGATAATGCCATCTAGAACCTCATTAACCTGGTCAATTTCAGTCAACGTTTGCTCAATAATCTCTTGCTCACCTACATCACTTTGCGCCTGCACCAACGCATTGATCTGACGCTCAACTGTTTCCAAACTTTTAATAGGCATGCTGTTGGCATCTGCAAATTGCTCAATTTTACTTTCGACGCCCGCCTCTTGCGCATAGCCTGCGTGGTTAACTGCAGTAGCGACTAACACAATTTGTGCGAACCAGGCATTGAGTGGGTTGAGGTTTTGCTCTGGGATGCCATATTGTTGAGCGACCTGTGTAAACGCCTGCCAAGTCTCACTATCAACGTTCTCTTCTAGCGAGCCTTGTGAGCGCATCGCATGAGCCATAAACGCTGCCTGTGCATTCTTTAATTTTTCTGGTGCTACTTCCATCCAGATCACTTCACTTTGAGCCAGTGCATCTTGTGCCTGGTCAGAAAGTGCAAAACCGTCTCCCTTCGCGGCATGCACCGTACCCATGATCCAAAGTGTCTTGTCGCCCTGCACGGCCTTATAAAAGACCTCCGCCGAGCTTAGCGTACTCCAGAGCAATGCTAATAACGTAACGATGACGATTTTTAATTTCATGATATGTATCCTTTATTTTTATTCTTTGCGATCAGCGTTGGGTAATGAATAAGGTTAATGCCACACCAATAAACATTCCCACCACCAAAGTCACCAAGAGTGGCAGCGCATCGACCCAGGTTGGTCGCTGTGTATGATTGGGTTGTTCGGTGGAAGGTTCACTCCGCACACTGTTGTCGGCATCCTCGACCAACTCCTCGCGTGCGAGTTGGCATACCGCACACAGTGCCTGCACGGTGTCTTTTGAGCCAATACCGTCGCGCTCGACCCGCTGGATTGTACGCAAGCTGACACCACATGCGTCGGCGAGTTGTTGTTGCGTCCAGTCC
>NZ_DEYI01000027.1:26563-32920 GCF_002364475.1 Idiomarina sp. UBA3162 | reverse complement strand
CCGTGCGCCCAAGGCGCACGCTACTTTTCGATGCTGTATATGATGTCGGCACCTTGGCTTTCGGTTGACGATGTGGATTCGAACCACAGGTTATCGGTAAAACGATAGCGAAGGTAAAAGCTCGAGGTCGATTCGATGAGTCCGATACCATATTTAATGTATAAATTTGGGGAAATGTATTTACCGATATATAACGATGTGTCGTTTACATCTGATGTTTCAGAATCGATTGCGACTTCATCTAAACTGAATGTTTCTTTTAAGGACTGGGTTAGCGCACCCGTTGTTTTACCACCCACCAATAATGCCGCCTGCAACTCCAAGTTTTGGCTCTCGCTATTAGATGAGGGGCCACGTCCGAACAACAGATAAGAAAGCACACTGGCATCAGGCATGGTCGGATCAGAAAAGAGATCGAGCTCGGGTCTATTAAGTGTGCCTAGCACACGCGCACCCACAGAATTCGGACCATCAGTCACTTCAGATAGTGAACGTGTTACTCGCAAGTTCAACGCTGGGTTTGATAAGGGGCCCCCGTTAAAAATGAATTGTCCACGGTCAATAGTGAGTTTCTGTCCATAAATTTCATAATCGCCACTCGCTACCGAAATCGTGCCATTACCGATTGGCACAGACTGTCCGGTTTGCACGACGTTTAAAGCGCCTTCTAAGCGTCCTTTGAACCCATATGCATCTACACGCACATCGTCACCTAGAGTAATCTTCAAATCCGTTTTAAGTGAGCGGGATTGTGTATTACCTTGTTGACGCTGGACGACGACGACATCAGGTGACGGTGTGACCGTTGACGAGAGGTCGGGCGGCGTAATATTGGCGTTAGGTATATTTACCTCTCCGGTTAACTCGATAACGTTTTCGCCGATATTTAAGTTAAGGTCGGGTGAGGCGATCAAACGGATGCGAGGGGAGTCCATTACGACAAGGCTGTCGCCTGTTAAGGCAAGCTGACCAGTAAAGCCTTGAAGGTCAAAATCACCATTAAGATCAAACGGACCGTCGCCAACGTTGCCCCGACCCTTGATCTGCAACTCAGACGAGCTAGGACGCCCCGAGACTGAAATCACTGTATCTGAAATAGACGTACCAGTACGACCAATTAGCGCGTTGGCAATTTTAACTGTGGCATTAGGCGTTATCAGTAGTTGTTGATTGCGCGTATCGAGCGTTGCCTGCGCATTTAATGAGCCATCAATTTGTGCGACTTGATTGGTAAAGGTTTGAATGATACTCAAGTCATCTAAATTGGCTGTTATCTTACCCTCAATGGAAGGTTGGCTGAGATTCGCGGCGATCCCTAAATCGGCATTTATATCGGCACCTGTATCGATACTATTTAAATTGAGTGTCACACCAACCAACTTATCGCTAGTGCTTTTATTTAACCTCAATTTTGCTGTATCAAAGTTCACATGCTCTTCGTTTTGCTCAATACGAAGTTCATCAATTCCAAACTGACCCGTCAGAGAAGCGATTTCAATTGAACTGTCTAACTTAACGTTAGCATCAACCTCGCCCGATAGCGTACCGCTAATAACCAAGTCACTTAATGGGATAAAGGGCTCAATCAAGGCGAGCGGTAGTGCAGTAATAGAGACTGAAGCCTGTAATTGCTGATTTTTATTGATAGCTTCGGCACAAATAAGCTCTTGCCGTTGAGTTAGACATAACTTTGAAAGACTCAAACGTTGGTCTCTAAAGTGATAGACAACGTCACTGGGCTCACGAAGTTTAAAACGTCCCACGTTTTCTTGCCTAATAGAGAACTGCTTTATCGTTGCTGCTAGCCTATCCTCTGTAAGGGCTGTAGCTGTATTGATAGATAGGTCGATATCTCGGTAGCTTACTTTTATTTGGGTTGTCTGCTCTGATAAATCGCCGGAAAAGTCTAAGAATAAATCTTCTAAAACACTTTCATCGATTTGAATACTATTCGACTCAATCTTCATCGCCAGACTCGGCGCATCGATTGAGCCTGAAAGCATACCCTTACCGCTTAAACTGCCCGCTAAGCTTATATTTGGGACAGGGAGATCGGATAGATCGCGTGCATTGAGTGTCAAGTTGATCGCTGAGCCCGGACGCAGGTCACCGGTAGCAGATAAGGTGTTATCACGCCAATTTAAGTCCAGCTGTTCAATGAAAAGGTAAGGCGATTCAAAGCGAACATCAGCAGCAAGTTTAATCGGTTCACTTTTCCATTGGCCCTGCAAATCAGTTGTCAGGCTGAGATTATCCAAATTCGCGCGGGCTGTACCAGACACCTGATTGCTATTTTGTGTCATTGTGAGCTGTGAAATATCGAGAACGTTATCAGCAAGTAAAATTTCAGCCGATATATCGATAGCATTTTGGTTTATGGGTTCAATTACAAAGTTAGGCGTTACCTTAAGATTATGTAGCGCCCCTACAATCTGCATGTTCAAATCTGAAAGCGTGGCTGCTTTGATTGATTGTGCGCTAACTTCTGAGCTTGTTACGTTGAGGTCGAATTGTGGCTCCGCTGACAGTGCTACCGTTCCAGCAATCTCAACATTACTTTTCACTAAGCCCTCGGTGGACGCTTTTAGAGGCGCGAATTCGATTTGATTATCGATATACTTTATTTCGCCACTTAATTGAGCAACCTGTTCATTCACTGACAAATCGAGCTTAGGTTTGACCTGTATATTGGTCAAACTTCCCTCAGCTTTAATCTCACCTTTGAGGCTACCGGTTTCAATACCTGATAAGGAGAATGCGCTTACCCACGGTTGCAATTCAGACTTTGCAATTTGCGTGGTGGACTTAAAACTGAGGTCTTGCAGCAGTGCATCCAGGGTAAATCGTGTCTTGCTTTCAATAGCCTTTTGAGTGGCTAGTGTTCCTTGCAACTGATCGGCATCGCCGCTGACCGAGAGCAGGATCTGTGTTTCAGGATAATCAGGCACTCGTATAAAGATATTCGATTCAACATGAATGGATTTGTTGCTGTTTAGTCCCACGCGAGCATCTAACTGCACCGTCGCATAGTTGTGAGTAATATCGAGTTTATTAATAGCGAGCTGGCCATCCCTCTCGAGTGCTACGCCACCCGTGACACCAAATGACTGCGCAGGCTGCTCTGGTAAATGAAGCATTACATCATCAATGCGCAGCTGAGCTAATACTAAATCTAACGGAAGCCTTAGTTCGGGCCATGGTGCTGCACCTGTAGCAGTGTTGTTTTGCTCATCGTTAGCTCTGATCCACGCTTCAGCATCATTGACTGTTATTGCGTCGATTCGAACTGTGCCACCGAAGAGTTCTAGAGGAGACCACTGAACAGATAGCTTTTGACTATGCAAGCTGAAGCTATCAGTATCGATTTTCAGTTCATCAAATTGAAAATCACTCAGCAACGCACCTTGATAACGATTAAAGGAGACTTGTTGGGGTAAGTATTCACTTATTTTTGTTACCAGCCACTGACTACCCGTAGCAGTGCCTAACACGGCATAAAGAGGTAAAATCAGAGCTAGAGATAGGCCGACGAAGCCATATAAAAAGATTTTTGCGAGTCGTTTATAAAGCGTCATAGATCGGGACCAATGGTTAAGTGAATGCGCCAGGGGTTGTTTGGCTCATCGATAGCTTGGGCTAAGTCGAGACGAACCGATCCGATAGGTGATATCCAGCGCAATCCAATACCAACACTTTGCTTGAGTGGCTGGTTCGGTTCTAGCATGGCATTACCGATATCGGTAAAGGCAGCGACTCGCCAATTTTCAGCGAAGCGATAATCAATTTCTGCGCTTGCGACCGCAAGATAACGACCACCGATCACGTCGCCAGACGCATCCTCTGGACCCAACTGTTCGTAGGCATAGCCGCGAACGCTTTGATCACCACCTGCAAAGAAACGTAACGAAGGCGGAATATCTTCGAAACTATTGGTGTACATTGCGCCTATTTCAGCACGGGCAAGTAGGCGCCAATCATCGAGCAATGGAATAACCGACTTGAGTTCGAAACGCCCTCGAATTAAGTTCGCCTCAGAGAACACGTCTTTCGAAGCGGTCTGTAAGCTAAAGTTGGCCCGCCAACCATGGTTGATATTCACTCGCTCATCGGCTGACAAATATCGCCACTCAATGGTTGGAACAAAAAGCTGAGCATTACCGCTTTGTTGACCTATTTCAAAGTCTTCGTTGAGCCAATAGGCACCGACATCGTATTGCCAATGTTTAAAGGCGCGAATTTCCGCCGCTCCTATTTTTATAAGCTGACTTTCTTGGCTGTCTGTTGTTTTGTCTGCAAGTTGCGTGCGAAATTGATAGGAGTCAGTTTGCGGACGGGGTCCCGGGATTTGATATAGAGCTGTTAAGCGACTCTCAAATTGTGACAGTTGCAACTGACTTTTAAACTGATGACCCTCTGGATTTATCCAACGACGGTCATAGCCCGCGGTAATACGTGCGCCTGTATCAGTGCCATAACCCAATCCAAAACGATAATGAGTGCGCTGGTTGGGAGTTGTATCAACTTGAATAGGTACTTGGTTCTGCTCAGCTTGATCCCACAGCGCGTTCACCTGAACGGTTTCGAAGTAGCCACTTTCAGAGATATTGACCTGTAGATCACTTAAACTAGCCGTGTTAAAGGGTTCTGATCTTTCAAAGCGTGGGTAGCGTTGAAGTAAGTCCTCACTAATATACTCAGCGTTAAAGTCGATAGCACCGAATTGATAACGCGCTCCACTATTAAAAGTAGCATTAATCGATGCTGTATTTGCCTCAATATCGACTCGCACATTGGCCTTTTCCCACTCAGCATCGCGGTAACCTCGTTGAGCCGCTAAACTGAGTAGCTGTGTTTTGAGTTGCTCATAAGGGGCATGCTCAAACACATGACCTTGCTTGAGGGGTGAATGCTCGAGCACAGAACGAAACACGCTATCGTCCTTGGCGTCCCCTTTAAGTGTCCATTGGACATCAGTCAAGCGCACGGGTTGGTTGAGTGTTATAGTGTAGCGCGCTTGCCAGCCCTCTTCGGTTGAATCGAGTTGGCTGCTAATTTTTACGTTATAATAGCCAAATGGTTCGAGTGCTGTACGAATCTCACTCTCAGCGCGTTTAAAAAAGAAACGGATTTGAAATGGTCGATAATCCTTGTCTTGATTTAAGTTGGCAATTTGCACATAACTTTTGATATTGTCTAGCAACCTGCCGTCGACACCATCGAAAGCCACGTTCACTTTTGCCTGCAGACTAGCGCAAATCGAGATGGCACACAGTGCGAGAAGATATTTTATACGTTTCTTAATGCGGGTGGACATAATGTTTATTTTCATGCGGTTAACTACGAAAAATAATCGCACGTTGATCTCTGCAAAGTAAACTCTTGTTGAGGAGATTTATTAATGTCAGTTGCTTTGACATCTGAGCAAAAAAAATTACTCACGCAAATGACACTGCCACCTCGTTCAGAGACGTTAGCCGCGTTAAAGCGCGAGATGACAGTCGACGAGCCTCATATTGAGGCTATGGCAGAACTAATCGCCAAGGATATCGGCTTGTCGGGGCAGGTTCTGAGTGTCGTGAATTCATCGGCATATAGTCCCGTTCAAAAGGTAGATTCAATAAAGCACGCGGTAATGATGCTAGGTATTGAACAACTCATGCCATTGATCCGAGCGGCCTCGTTAAAGTCATCGTTAATTAGTCATGGGTTTCTAGCTGACTATTGGCGCTATAACGAATGGACAGCGCAAGCCTGCTTAGTGGTTGCTCGATTACTTGATCGCGAACGCCTTGCGCATTACGCGTATCAATTCGGTCTTTTTCAAGGGGCTGGCGTGCCGCTGCTTTATCTTAATTTCGAGGGCTACGAACAATTTATAAAACAGTCCAATCGTGTTGGGTGGGGTGAAATTGCGACTCAAGAAGAAGCATCACTCACGATTTCTCACGCGACAGCAAGTGCAGCACTTGCGCAATACTGGCGATTACCCGCGACCATGGTGAAAATGTTTTACTTTTACTATCAAGCTGATGCGGTTGAACGAGTGGGCGGCTCATCATCGGCGATAGCTGAAATCATTGCAATCCACAGACTGGCACGCTACAGCATTGACCAGCAAACGCGAAGCATCGCCGGCGATCAAGATTGGCAACGGTTCAAGTCGTCCGCAATGGCAGCTTTCCAGCTAACAGAAGCAGATGTGACAAGGTTGGTCGAGCGTAGCATTAAGCAGGTCTTTGGTTCCTCAGCTGGTTAAATAAACAGCGATCAATCAGGACAGGAGCAGTTTGTGCTTGCTACATTCAATTAGGTCAGTATAATTCTCGACAGCAGTAGGGGCGTAGTTCCAATTGGTAG
>NZ_DEYI01000027.1:0-26200 GCF_002364475.1 Idiomarina sp. UBA3162 | reverse complement strand
GGTTGGGGGTTCGAATCCCTCCGCCCCTGCCACTGCTTCCTTTCTTATTCTGGCATATCTTAGCGCTCTGCTTTAAACTGCATACTAAATTATGCGGATCAAATGCTGATGAAATTATCCAAATTACAATCACGTGTGCTTGATGAAATGGGCATCCCGCGTTGGACCCTCAAATCACAGCAAACTCAAGCACCGAATGAAGAAGTGGCGCATTGGTATCGAGTGGGGCCGTTGTATTTAAAGTCGTCAAAGCCTCTACCCGTGCAACTGCCGCAATGGTTGCAAGATCTCGTTTTACTGTTTGATACGCGCCCGACCGCTATAAAACCTCCGGTTCAAGCCGATTCGGTTATCTCGGTCGATGAAGTGAATCCCCAGATTAATACGCCCTCAGCAAAAAAAGCACTTTGGCTTACTATTCAACAATGTCAAAAATAGACGTTTTTCTGACTGAGCCATGTCCGATTTTATTCGATATTGAGCGCCGAGCTCATGCATACCCTTGGTCGGAAGTGGTTTTTTTTCAACCTTCGAGTATCGGCACCCTTTGGTGGGCTTTAAAGGTTGATGACCAAATCGTAGGGTTTGCCAATACCCAGTTAATCGCCGATGAACTGACTTTACATAATATTGTAATTGATCCCGACTATCAGGGGCGAGGACTGGGTCAGTGTTTGTTACGGCATATTTTGGATTATGCCGATAAGCACAAAGCACTGATGTTTTTAGAAGTCAGAGAGTCGAATGCGCCGGCAATACATGTTTATCAACAGGCAGGTTTTAAACGAGTAGGGCGCCGACCAAATTATTACGCATCGGACACCGGGCGCGAGGGCGCTTTGGTTATGCGAAGAGAATCAATTTAAGAGGTTACTATGAATAAGCAGGCAGCGTTAGCATTTAAGTGCATGGATTTAACATCGTTAGGTAACCACGACACACCTGACATGATAGAAGCATTGTGTGCTAAGGCGAGCTACCAGTCTCATCATGTCGCGGCTATATGTGTCTTTCCAGAACATGTGACAACAGCTAAACGTGCGCTTCAGGCGCAAGGCTTATCGACGGTGCCGGTTGCCACGGTTACCAACTTTCCACAAGCGGGAACGGATATTACGCGTGCTGTCGAGGAAACGCAGCGAGCGATAGCCGCCGGGGCAGATGAAATAGACGTGGTGTTGCCTTACCATGCTTTGTTGGCGGGCGATACAAAAATATGCGAACAGCTGGTCAGTCAGGTCAAGGACGCTTGCGGAACTGATATTTTGTTGAAGGTAATTATAGAGAGCGGTGAGTTGCAAACGGCTGCACAAATTCGTTTGGCAAGCCAGTTAAGTATCGCGCAAGGTGCGGACTTCATTAAAACCTCAACAGGTAAAGTGCCGATCAATGCGACCTTGGAAGCTGCCGAGCAGATGTTGACTGTCATTGCAGAAGACAACCCCCGTTGCGGATTTAAAGCAGCAGGAGGCATTAGGACGTTGGCTGATGCGTGTGACTACTTCAGTTTAGCTGAGCGTATTTTGGGTGCTGATTACGTTACACCTAGTTATTTCCGTTTAGGAGCTAGTAGCTTATTAAAGGACTTAATTGAGCGTCGTTAGGAGAGATTATATGTCGCTTACACGAGAAATCATCCGCATCAAACGTGATGGTGGTGAGTTAGATGAGACATCTCTTGCTGCTTTCATTAAAGGCATTACCAATGAGACGGTGAGTGAGTCACAAATCGCCGCAATGGCCATGGCTATTTATCTTAACGGAATGTCGGACACCGAGACGATGTTACTGACCCGTTACATGCGCGACTCGGGCGATGTACTTGACTGGCAATCGCTACAATTGGATGGCCCGGTATTGGATAAACACTCGACCGGTGGTGTGGGCGATAACGTCAGTTTAATGCTCGGTCCAGTGATTGCTGCGTGTGGTGGCTATGTGCCCATGATCTCCGGACGCGGTTTGGGCCACACCGGCGGCACACTCGATAAATTTGATTCTATCCCTGGTTACCAAACACATCCCTCTAATGACGTATTCAGAAATACGGTTCGGGATATTGGTGTCGCCATTATTGGGCAAACAGGCTCATTAGCGCCTGCCGATAAACGTTTCTATGCAACCCGCGACGTTACATCAACGGTTGAATCATTACCTTTGATCACGGCATCGATCTTATCGAAAAAGCTCGCCGAGGGCTTGGATGGATTAGTGCTTGATGTCAAAGCCGGTAACGGCGCCTTCATGGACAACGAACAGAAGGCCAGAGCAATGGCGGATACTCTGGTCCGTGTTGGTTCGCAATTAGGGGTACCGACACGTGCCCTTATTACAGATATGAACCAACCACTCGCGCCATGTGCTGGCAACGCAATAGAAGTTCGTAGTGCTATTGATTATTTATCGGGCGCATATCGACCTAATCGTCTGCATCAGGTAACCGTTGCGCTGGCTGTCGAAGCACTGCTTGCGGGTGGGCTCGCAACTGATGAATACACCGCCAGAGCAAAAATTGAAGAGGCGCTGGACTCAGGTGCGGCGCTCGAGCGGTTTCAGCGAATGGTATATGCGCTTGGAGGGCCTCAAGACCTGGCCGAGAAAATGGATAATTACTTACCGCGAGCCGCGGTGATTAAACCCGTGCTTGCAAGACAGCAAGGTTATATCTCTCAGATACATGCACGAGAATTGGGTAATATTGTGGTTAGTCTCGGAGGAGGACGTTTAACGTCAAGTGATACGTTGAACTATAGCGTCGGCATTTCCGACATTATGGAATTAGGTATGACAGTTGAGTCGGGGCAACCGATGGCGGTGATCCATGCCGCGAGTGAAAGCGACTGGCAGCAAGCCGCTGCGCAACTACATGAAGCTATCCATATTGATACCCAACAACCTCCCGTCAATGAGGTTATCTATGCGAGCCAGCGAGGTAAATAACGATGAAACGCGCCATTGTTGTGGTACTCGACTCTTTTGGATTAGGTGAAGCCCCCGATGCCTCAGAGTTTGGCGATGCGGGTGCAGACACCTTGGGCCATATCGCTGAGCATCAAGCTCGTAATAATCAGCCACTCAAAGTGCCTCAGATGGCTCAGTTAGGACTATGGCATGCGCACGCGGGAGCCACTCATAAGCAACTTGTGGAGCTCGGTGACATGACCGTTAACGGACTTTACGGTTGGGCAGCAGAACGTTCATCGGGTAAAGACACGCCGTCGGGGCATTGGGAGTTGATGGGACTGCCCGTGCATTATGATTGGGGCTATTTCTTAGATAAACAAAATAGCTTTCCCGATAAATTGTTGCAGCAATTATGTGAGCAAGCTCAACTGACCGGTGTGCTGGGTAATTGCCATGCCTCAGGTACACAGATTATTGAGCAATGGGGTGAGCAACATCAGCGCTCACACCAGCCGATCGTTTACACATCGGCGGACTCAGTATTTCAAATTGCGGCTCATGAAGAATCGTTTGGATTAGAGCGTTTATATCAGGTATGCGAAATTGCTCGCAACTTAGTGGACGAATATAACATCGGACGAGTTATTGCGCGCCCGTTTATCGGTGATAGTACTACGGGGTATGTGCGTACCAGTCATCGTCGAGATTATGCGACACCGCCTCATGGTAAGACACTGCTTGATCATGTCATTGCCGGTGGGGGTGAAGTTCATGCGGTTGGGAAAATTAGTGATATATTCGCAGGTCGGGGGATCAGTGCTAGTTATAAAGCCAGCGATACATCGGCTTTGGTTGATAAGACATTGGAACTGATGCAAACCCAACAGCAGGACAAGTGCCTTATTTTTACTAATCTAGTCGCTTTCGACACACTTTACGGTCATCGTAGGGATGTTGCCGGTTATGCTCAGGAGCTCGAAGCTTTTGATACGAGGTTGGCTGAGTTGATACAGGCGATGCAACCTGATGACTTACTGGTACTGACGGCGGATCACGGTTGCGACCCGACGTGGCCTGGCAGTGATCATACTCGCGAGTTTGTGCCGTTGCTCTGCTACAGCCCTCGTTTGAAGAGCGGCAGCTTAGGTCAGCGCCAAAGCTTTGCTGATTTAGGGCAAACGTTGGCACATTGGTTGGGGGTTGATGCCACCGAGAGTGGCATCAACATGTTTGATTAATCGACTTTGTAACGTTTGACTAACTGTTCGAGACGTTGCGCGGTATCAGTCAGCTCGCCCATGGTGTCGCCCGCCTCGCGTGTGCCTTGCGCGGTTCGTTCAGCGATTTCGACGATAGTGGACATATTTTGATCGATCGTTTGTGAAACTGACGTTTGTTCTTCCGCGGCTGTTGCAATTTGAGCATTCTGCGAGTTGATGGTGTTCACCGCTTCTAGTACTTGTTTTAATGATTGCTCTACTTCGCCCGCTCGTTCAACGCTTTGACTGCTACCTTCGCGTATCGCTCCCATAACGTCAGACACCTGATTACTGCTTAATTGCAGTTGATCAATCATCTGCTCAATTTCATGTGTGCTGTCTTGAGTGCGTTTAGCCAGGGTTCTTACTTCATCCGCGACAACTGCAAAGCCTCTTCCCGCTTCGCCTGCGCGCGCCGACTCGATGGCGGCGTTGAGCGCTAATAAATTAGTTTGATCAGCAATAGAGCGAATTACGTCAAGTACGCCGCCAATCTGAGCCGATTGATTGGCGAGGTTGTCTACTGAATGACTACCACGCTCGACTTTATCTGCTAATCCATGAATCACGCTAACGGCCTGTTTTAATAAGCTTGACGCGTCATAAACAAGTTTTTCAGCGTTTTCAGCCGCCCCGGACGCTTCAGAGGCGCTCGCTGCAACTTGCTGAGAGGCTGCCGCGAGCTCATTAATAGCGGTTGCCACCTGTTCGCTCTCTAGCTGTTGTTCGCCAACGCCGTCTTGAGCTTGCTGAAGTACACCCGACAATTGTTGTGTTGACTCATTAACCATGGATGCAGATTCGCGCACGCGCACTATTAAATCAGAGACTTGATCACCGAAACGATTAAAAGCGGCGCCTAAATCAGCTAACTCATCATGGCTATCCGTTGCTAAGCGACGTGTTAAGTCACCATCGCCTGTAGCGATTTCATCCATAGCTGCTAATGCTTTAGCGAGTGGTCGCGTGATACTGCGCACTACGGTCAGAGCGATAAACGCGGTAATTAATAGTGCAATGATGCTAGCCAATAAGGTTTGCCAAAGCGCGTCGGCTATTGAGTCTTGTACATTACCTTCGAGTGCGGCTGCACGTTGTTGTAAGCCTTCAACCCAGAATCCGGTTCCGATAACCCAATCCCACGCTTCAATGTATTCCGCATAGCCAAGCTTGGGTGCGACACGTTTATTATTATTTTGCCAATCATAAGCGACATAGCCACCACCGTTTTTCGCTGCTTTAATTAAATCACGAATAAGGTAAACGCCATTTGGATCCTGAAAGTCATAAAGGTCACGCCCATTGAGCCCTTGATTAACACCGTGTGCCACATTAATGCCATCTGAGTCATAAACAAAAAGGTAGCCCACGTCGCCAGAGTCATCAAAGCGCAGTTGTTCTATGATTTGTTTCGCGCGCGCTTGTCGTTCAGCGAGTGAACCTAGTGATGGATCGTCAACTAGGTGTTGAATCGATGACCGTGCTAAGGCAAGGTAATTTGATAAAGAGTTGCGCGCATCTTTCTGCATCTGTTCGGTAAACTGGTCTACTGCCGCGTCACCGATGTTATTCGATTGCTGAAAGTTAAACCAAGTAAGAAAGATGGCAATTAATGCCGGCGGTACGAGTGCCAAAATAAATACTTTAGCGCGAATATTGAATCTCATGGGCGTTTCACTTTTATTGGAATGACTTTTCAAATTCTATAATAGACGATTGAGAGCCTCACTAAGACATTTGTCTTGGTTTAGTGAAAAACCTGTAAACTCTGAGTCGCCTCTCGGCATTGTTTCTAGCGCGTAAATCAGCGAAAATACTCCCTTTAAATCGGCCGATATGCGAGAAAGTTAAATGTCAGATGTGAGCGTCGCGAAACAAATTAAGCAAGAGGTAGATAAACGTCGTACCTTTGCCATAATTTCCCACCCGGATGCTGGTAAAACCACCATCACAGAAAAAGTGCTTTTGCATGGTCAACAGATTCAAAAAGCGGGCACGGTGAAAGGAAAAAAATCGGGTCAGCACGCGAAATCTGACTGGATGGAAATGGAACAGGAGCGGGGCATTTCTGTGACCACCTCGGTGATGCAGTTTCCTTATCACTCTTCGCTGGTCAACTTGTTAGATACACCAGGGCACGAAGACTTCTCGGAGGATACTTATCGTACACTTACAGCCGTAGATTCATGTCTGATGGTGATTGATGGTGCTAAGGGTGTTGAGGACCGCACCATCAAATTAATGGAGGTGACGCGGTTACGCGATACGCCGATCATTACGTTCATGAACAAACTCGACCGTGACATACGTGATCCTTTGGAGTTATTGGATGAGGTCGAAGATGTTTTAAAAATTATGTGTGCACCCATCACTTGGCCGATCGGCTCAGGGAAAAACTTCAAAGGTGTTTATCACTTGTTACGTGACGAGACGATCCTCTATAAAACCGGTCAAGGTCACATGATTCAAGATGTCGATATTATCAAAGGCCTTGATAATCCAGAACTCGACCAGCGCTTAGGTGTATGGGCGGACGAGTTACGCGAGCAAATTGAATTAGTGAATGGTGCGTCGAACCCGTTCGATAAAGAAATGTTCCTTGCGGGCGAGTTGACCCCGGTATTTTTTGGTACGGCATTGGGTAACTTTGGCGTTGACCACATGCTTGATGGTCTCGTTGATTGGGCACCAAAACCTCAACCACGCGAGACCGATGAAGGCGAAGCCGTTGCTGCAGAAAATGCTGGCTTTTCTGGTTTTGTCTTTAAGATACAGGCGAACATGGATCCGCGTCACCGAGATCGGGTGGCGTTTTTGAGAATTGTGTCGGGTAAATACGAAAAAGGCATGAAAATGAAGCAAGTACGCACAGGAAAAGACGTGCGTATTAGTGATGCATTGACGTTTTTAGCGGGGGATCGTGCTCATGTCGAAGAGGCTTATCCAGGCGATATTATTGGTTTGCATAACCATGGCACGATTCAGATTGGCGATACGTTCACCAGCGGTTCTGACTTTAAGTTTAGTGGTATTCCTAACTTTGCTCCCGAGCTATTCCGCCGTATCCGATTAAAAGATCCACTCAAGCAGAAACAGCTATTAAAAGGGCTCGTTCAGCTATCAGAAGAGGGGGCCGTGCAGGTGTTTCGTCCGCTGATTAGTAACGACTTGATTGTAGGGGCTGTGGGTGTGCTGCAGTTTGATGTTGTGGTGCACCGACTTAAAACCGAGTATAAAGTGGATGCAATGTATGAAAACATCAATGTCGCCACGGCTCGCTGGGTCTCCGGTGATGAACGCAAAGTAGACGAGTTTCGCCGTAAAGCGGAAGCTAACTTGGCGCTTGATGGCGGTGATAATCTAACCTACATCGCACCGACTATGGTGAACTTGAGTTTGGCGGAAGAACGCTATCCTGATATCACGTTTAGCCATACGCGCGAACACTAATCGTTATGCCTCTTTACGACACCCACTGTCACTTGGATTTCGCTGCCTTTGACAACGACCGCGAACAGGTCGTTGCGGCAGCTCAAGCGCGGGGTGTCGATCGTTTTATGTTGCTCGGTGTCACAACGCAGCAATGGCCAAAACTCATCAACGTGTGCCAACAGTTTTCTGCTGAGTTTCGGTTTTCGCTCGGGTTGCATCCCTACTTCATCGCGCAACATGAGGTCGAGCATGTGAAAAACTTGGCTAACTGCTTCGAGTCGTTGTCGGGAGTTGCCCAAGCGCAATGCAAGGCGATAGGTGAGATCGGTTTAGATGCCACCTGTGCGAAACCTGAGCTTCAACGTTCATTGCTCGATAAGCAACTCGGTTTAGCGGTGGATTATCAGCTACCAGTCATTTTACATCATCGCAAGACCTTAGATGAGCTTTTAAAAGCAGCACGGAACGCCGGCGTCCAGCGTGGTGTGGTGCATGCATTTTCGGGCAGTTACGAGCAAGCTATCGCGTGGGTTGAGCAAGGTTTCAAGCTCGGTGTAGGCGGCACTATCACTTACCCAAGAGCGAAGAAAACGCGTGATGCCATCACTCGCATCGGTGTTGAGCATTTAGTATTAGAAACGGACGCACCTGATATGCCAATCTGCGGTTATCAAGGTCAACGGAATGAGCCTCAACGAGTCACGCTGGTGCTCGATAGTTTGGCTGAGTTATTGCAGGAATCACCGAAAGAACTGTCTTCTGTGCTTTGGCAAAATAGTCTAGCATTGTTCAACTAAGATACTTTTTGCGTTGCTTTTTAACCCAGCGCCTATCGCGGATGCGATTAAACCCAAGTACTATCATCCCTCCCGTTACTAACGCCAGTAAGAGTAAGGTTTTTCCCTGAGCGGTCAAGTTGACCAATGTCTGCTGACTTGATCTGAGTACCTGCTGCTTGTCGAATATGACTTGCAAATAACCTTGATTGAGGGAGCTCTCCCCAATGGGTTGAATAAAGATCCAAGGTTCGGGTCGGGGAGCGGGGTAATCAATGACCGAATAAGACTCACCGATGGTTAGCTCGTTTACGCCCGTAGCACTTTTTAGTGCAACACTTAAAACCGAGGGACGATTTTCTAGCGATGTTGCAAGTTGACGCAAACCCTCTTGATTGCCGTTGGCAATAAATACTTGAGCCGCAGATGCCGTTTGCTCGAGAACAAAGTTCAACTGTTGTCGCGTATTTCGTTCAAGTTGTTGTTGCGCTTGGTTCGTGGCAATATTCCAAATACTGTACATCAATACTAATAACGCGGCAGCGGCGAGAAAGCGCAGCAGCCTTTTAAACGCGAGCCGAGTTAAGCGTTGCAACTTAGCCGCAGGAAAGCGGTCCATTAGCTCACTTAGCGTGTGTTTTGGCAGTGCGTTATGCTTCACTCGTGGATACCTATTCCAGCCATTAAGGAACCTCTATGCTAAACCATTCTGGGTTGATTGTCTTTGATATGGACTCAACCTTGATTTCAATTGAGTGTATCGATGAAATTGCGAACTTGCTAGGGCAGCGTGACGCGGTAGCAGCGATTACTGAGCAAGCGATGCGTGGCGAAATCGATTTCGCCACCAGTCTTACGCAACGTGTAGCGCTGTTAGAAGGTATCGATGTTTCGCTGTTCAATAGGTTGTTTACTCCCATTCCGTTTACTCAGGGAGCGCAGGCTCTAATTGATTACTGTAAGTCGAAGCACTGGTATTGCGTAGTAGTATCGGGCGGTTTTACTTGGTTTACAGGGCGCGTTGCAGAACAGCTGGGCTTGGATATGCACGTGGCTAACGAGCTCGAAATCCACAATGGTAAGTTGACAGGGAAGGTATCGGGAGCCATCGTTGACGGGCACAAAAAGGCACAGGTACTTCAGAGTTTGAGGCAGCAATTACCAGCTAATGCGCCCGTTGTCGCCGTCGGCGACGGTGCTAATGACCAGTGGATGTTACAAGCTGCGGATCTCGGTGTTGCTTTCTGCGCCAAACCCGTGCTGCAAGAGGTGGCAGATGTCAGCGTCTCGCAACCCGATTTGGCACTGATTATTAATGAATTGAAAGGTCGTTTTTGAACCTATGCTGGTAGCCACTCTTGTAGGCGTTTAACGGCTGTTTCTCGCAACGACTCCGATAGTTGTAAGCCCTGCATGAGTAAGGACGTTACACTGTAGCTATCAGCAACGCCGAAGACACTATCTAACTGCTGTTCAACCCGATCAACTTTGTACTGGGCATAAGCGGCTAAGTATTGCATTTCTGCCTCAACGAACTGCCTATCTGGGCGCCCCGTCCGGCTAAGCTCGACATTGACAGCGATGATGGTGTCATGCAGCAATGCTTGTGTAACGCAATGTTCAACATTGTCTAACGACAACTTGTCCAAATCAAAGTGCGTCATTTCAATCGTGCGTCGGTGGGCTTCATCCCAACCAAGTTGAAAAATGAGCAGGCTTTTGTGCGGAGACTCGCTGCGATCGACGCGAGTTAACCAAGACATCCATTCCTCGAACAAGTCGCTATGGTTAAGTAACTCGGTTAACTGTCCTTTCGGCAGTACGTTAGATGACAGTTGCAGTAATCGGCTCCAATCGGTTACGTGGGGCGGAATCCCTACGCGTCCGAGATAATGCTGCTGGTGCTTCGATTGATAGAAAAATAATGGCACAGCGCTCGCTGCATCACAGTATAAATTACGAAGCCCCAGCTCGAACCCTTTTAAAGAGGTGTTTTCGTATATTCTAGGTAACTGAGCCCGTTTTTCCTGAATAAAACCAGTCAGGAAGTGAGCCGTTGCTTGTGAAGAACCGTCTTTGTCTAATTTAAGGTTAAAGGTGGTATGCGAGTCATCCGCATTAACGATTTGATATTGAATGTCAGTGAGCGGCTCATTTTTGTAATGCTGCTTTAACTGAGTAAAGCTGACACGCATTTCTGAACGACTTTCACCCGGGATCGGCTCGTCCACTTGCACACGTAAACCTTGATTAGAAATATCGAGTACCATGCCATCGCGGATAATAGAACCACTTCTTACACGACAGCGACTGCGCAAATGGTATCTTTGTTCGTTTCGTAAGTCGACGAACTCCAATTTAATTGCCTGCGATCGGTGGGGCAGTGAGGGCGGATGAACAAAAGCACGGAGCTTACTTAATTCATCTTTATCGTAATCTTGCCCACATAGCGGTCGAACCATATCAGTGACGTTATCGAGTGTTGCTACATAATCAACAGCAGCTAACGCTTGTTGAATGTCGGCGGAAAATGGCTGTTCGCGTGCGGGTAAATTGATGTGCTGAGGAACTGCCTGTGGGCGCCAGGCATTGTCAGATTTCACCGATGAGAGGCTAATCCGAAACGCCTGAAAGGACGATTTTTGAGCTGCGAAAGCGGTAAAGGTATCCCATAAGTCGTTCTTTTCTAACTCCTCCACCAAGGCGGAATAGAAGTAAACCTTTCCCTTTGCCGTAATATTAAACGTCAGGATCGTAAGTTCGCAGGATTCGTTTCGTTGCAGTTTATTTATCATAAACTGGCTACGACGTTTGTTCAGAAGTGCACCAATAGCCAGTTCATTAGTTTCTGTGTACCAGTGCGCGAGCGTATCTTCGTTATTTTCAGTAGTAAGCACATACTTACAGATTAGCTCCCGCGTATGAGCTTTAAGGAACAATGTCAGGCGACTCATACGAGGTAGATAAAACTGTTCGTGCGCTTTATTAACTAAAGCGATTTCAGTGTTATCGGTGTTGACCTTATAGCGCCGTTTGTAACCACTAATAAAGCGTGAAATGAAGGCATCAAACTCGGTATTTTCATCATCCTCTGCGCGCTTGAGTGAAATGTAAGTGCGCTTATTGGCGCTTAGCACTTCGGTGATAATGTAGTGAATCGGCACATTGGGGTCGAGCGTGAACTCTTTTGCAAAGCCAGTAAAATAAACTTTTACGCGCTGCCCATTGGATACGGGCATCTGCGTGCGATCCACGCGAACTCTGAGCCCCCCTTGCGAAATGTTATTAGTTACGGCTCGACAGGGTTGCTCGCCGAAAGGCTCGACTTGGACTTCAACGGTGTAATTCATCCGTTCTTCGTCGCGGTAGGGATAAAAGCCGAGTTTAAATTGTTCAAACTCTGTCTTTGTATCACTGCTTGCCGAGGATGTGGCTGTTCCTATTTGCTCAGCTTTTTGTTGCTCATACATCACGCGGTAGTTATTTTCCGCCTGCATGATGCGTTCGTAAGTATCTTGGGTAAATACACCGTTATACTCCTTGAGTCCACGCTCAAAAATATCGCGCGCAACATCGTCAAGGTAGTGAATCCGTCCACGGTGCTCAAATCTCAGGCATTCTCCGTCGACACGCTTTCTTAAATCGAGTGTGCGGGCACAAGGACTTGTTAAACGCCTCACCTCTGAGCGCACTTTAAACTTGCTCGGGCCGTCGAGAGTGGCAGTTAGCGAGCTAAAGTGTTTTTCAAAATCGTCATCAAGAGCAACAAGTTTGAGTTGGTCGATCAGCGGTGTTAATTGTAAGTTCGGCATTCTTCTCGATTATATTTATAATGATGAGCTTAACTGACAGCATCATAGAACGAGAGCAGTGACATGGCAAAGACAAAAACAGCGTATGTATGCACGGATTGCGGTGCCGACTTTCCACGATGGGTAGGGCAATGCAGCGAATGTAAGGCGTGGAATACGGTATCTGAAGTGCGTTTAGGAGCGAGTAAAGCAAGTGCACCGAGCGCGCGCAGCGGATTCGCAGGGATTACGCAAGCCAAGGTCACCACATTAAATGAGGTTTCTCTTGAGGAGGTGCCACGCTTTAGCTCAACCTTTAAAGAATTCGATCGAGTACTTGGTGGTGGTGTGGTTCCCGGCTCTGCTATATTAATCGGGGGCTCCCCAGGCGCTGGTAAAAGTACCCTATTATTGCAAACGCTGTGTCGCCTTGCTGGGAGTATGAAAGCGCTATACGTGACAGGCGAAGAGTCGTTGCAGCAAGTTGCCATGCGAGCAAAGCGACTCGGTTTGCCCATGGATAAGTTGCGTATGCTCGCCGAAACCTCGGTCGAAACCATTTGTCAGCTCGCTGATCAGGAAAAGCCGCAGTTGATGGTTATCGACTCAATACAGGTGATGCATTTAGATGACATTGCTTCGGCCCCCGGGAGTGTATCGCAGGTGCGCGAGTCCGCCGCTTTTCTCACGCGCTATGCGAAACAAAAAGGCGTTGCCATCATTATGGTCGGACATGTCACCAAGGATGGTTCACTAGCGGGGCCTAAGGTTTTAGAGCACTGTATTGACTGCTCGGTGATTTTAGACGGATCGGCGGATAGCCGTTACCGTACGTTACGAGGTACTAAAAACCGTTTCGGCGCGGTGAATGAGCTAGGGGTCTTTGCCATGACAGGCAATGGATTAAAAGAAGTTTCTAATCCGTCAGCTATTTTTCTACAGCGCGGCGAGGAGCAGGGTAATGGCTCGGTGGTGACGGTCATTTGGGAAGGGACTCGACCTCTTTTGGTAGAGATTCAAGCGCTCGTAGATTACTCCGCACTGGCAAACCCGCGCCGCGTTGCAGTTGGTTTGGAAGCAACCCGACTCGCCTTGCTGTTGGCCGTATTACATCGTCACGGGGGACTGCACGTCTCTGATCAAGATGTGTTTGTTAACGTGGTGGGTGGGGTAAAAGTGTCTGAGACGTCGGCCGACTTAGCGCTTATGCTCGCCATCGTATCGAGCTTTAAAGGTGAGCCTTTAGCACGGGAGTTAATTATTCTGGGTGAAGTTGGGTTAGCGGGTGAAATAAGACCCGTGCCGAATGGCCAGGAGCGCCTCAATGAAGCAGCCAAACACGGCTTCAAGCGCGCGATTGTACCGCATGGTAACGCACCTAAGCAGGCGATCGACGGAATGCAAGTCACACCCGTTAAGAATCTGCAGGAAGCGCTCGATGCGATTTAAAGGGCTTGCCGTATGCCTTGTTGTCATATTCTCGGTCTCGGCAGACGCTTCTTCTCGCTGGGTCAGTTTAAATCAATGCCTCGATTATTTGCTAACTGACTGGGCACCCGGGCAGGTGGTTGGGATTACGGGGCTCGATGAGGCACTAATTACTTCGACACATCGCGCCCACTTTGGACGTTTAGAGAACATTTTGCGTTTACAGCCTGATCGCGTGTTTGCAACAGAGTACAATAATCCAAAATTGATTCGGCTGTTACGTCAGTATACTGAAGTCGAGGTATTACCGCAGCCCAGTAGTTTGGCGCGATATCATGAATGGATAGCACAACTGAGCCAATATGCTCAGTTAGCGCCTCATGCGCACGCTCACAAACAGCAGTTAGAGCAAGCAATGAGGCGCGCGCATCAGACTCCGCAAGATGTCATTATACTGATGCCTAACCAGTTTAGTTGGGGAGCGGCGAGTTGGGCTGATGAATTAATTAATGCGATGCACTGGAATAATTTAGCCGCACCTTTTGGCAAAAATCTCGTTTCTTTAACGCTTGAGAATGTGATAAGGCTGGCGCCTGATCGCTATTTGTTGGAAGGTTTTAGCAATGCCAATTATGCATTGGCCAATGAATGGCTTTACCATCCGTTATTGCAACAACAGTTAAAGACAACACCGACTCACCAAATTCCGTCACGGCTTTCGTCGTGTCCAGTGGTGTTTGCTGAAGATTATTTGAAAGCCATTCAAGGAGTGCTATGAAACTGAGTCAGCGGCAGTGTTACCTTATCCTTCTCGGCATCGCTATTTTACTCAGTGTGGTACAGCTTACTGTAGGAGGAAGTTCACTTAAGTGGTGGGCTCCGAACGCACTTGAGAGCGATATTATTTGGGATATTCGGGTTCCACGGACCGTGCTAACTTGGTCGATTGCTATCGCTCTCGGGCTGGCTGGCGCAGTGATGCAGCTATTACTTCGAAACCCACTGGCTGAACCTGGCATCACTGGAGTATCCGGGTGTGCTGCTTTAGTGACGATTACCTGCCTTTACTTTGGTTGGCTACCGGCCTTTTCCTTTGGATTACCTGCGCTGGCGTTGGTTGGCGGTTTGTTCGGGGTGTCGTTACTGATGGTGCTTGCCGGGCAGCGGGCTTCGCCTACGCGATTGATTCTGGCGGGGGTCGCGATAGCAACAATGAGTAGTGCCGTGATGGGACTGTTGCTATATCTCGCCCCAAACCCGTTTGCATTTCAAGAGTGGGCTTTTTGGCATATGGGAAGCTTGGCAAATAAAAGCTGGCATTCGGTGATGCTAGCGCTACCAGGAGTTGTGTTAGCGCTGCCATTGGTATGGTTCGGTCGGCGCTTTCTATATGCCCTAACTTTATCCGAAGAAACGGTTGCGACAATGGGGTTCAATGTGGCGCGGTATCGCAACTTGATGTTGTTAGCTGTGGCATTACTCACGACCGCCTCCGTGGTGGCGGCTGGCGTTATCGGGTTTGTTGGGCTATTAGCGCCCCATGCCGTTCGATTGATAGGCTTTAATCATCCGAAATATGTGTTGTGGCTGTCGCCCATTACCGCAATTCTTTTACTGCTCAGTTTTGACACCATAGCACAGTTAATGAGCACCGCGCGCGAGTTACCCGTGGGGGTTATTGCGGCTTTAGTCGGTGCGCCATTGCTCATTGTACTGTTGGTACGAGAGCGCACCCGTGATGCTTGAGCTTAACGACTTATATTTAGCAGGCATTTCTCGCCCACGCATACGCCATATCAACTTAGCGCTAGCCAGCAATCAGTTAGTCGGAGTGATAGGGGCAAATGGCGCGGGTAAAAGCTCACTGTTACGTGGTATTGCTGCAGTTGAGCCACAACTGACAGGTCAGGTGCAATTCAAACAAAAAGATTGGTTGGGATTGTCGCATCGCAAGCGACAACAGTATTTGGGGTATTTGCCTCAGACTGAAACGCCTGAGTGGGATATTCGTATCGATGAACTGGTAAATCTAGCAGCGCAATGCGCTCGACCGCGGCTTGATGAACATTTAAGAACCTATGAATTGCTCGAACTCAAGGAACGTCGAGTTTCGCAAGTATCGGGTGGTGAACGACAACGGGCATTATTGGCTCGGGCTACATTATTAAAGCCACAATTACTAATTTGCGATGAACCTGTCAGTGGTCTCGATGTGGCGCATCAATTAACCATTATGCAGCAGTTGCGTAATCACGCGCGAAACCACGGTCTTGTCTTGGCAGCTATTCATGACCTAGCGTTGGCCGCACGATTTTGTGACCGCTTACTGTTAATGCATAACGGGGATTTAGTGCAGAGCGGAGAGCCGTTTGAGGTGTTGACTGAAAAAAACTTAGCTGACTGTTTTGGTGTACAAGCCGAGTGGTTTTGTAGAGATCACGGCGTTGGCTGGATACCAACGCCGTTGCAAGCAATAAAAGATTAACCGATCGGTTTATATTTAATGCGGTGTGGCTCCATTGCCTGTTCGCCAAACTTCTCTTTCATGTAGGCTTCGTAATCGCTGTAGTTACCTTCGTAGAAGACCACTTCAGCTTCATCACGGTAATCAAGAATATGGGTTGCGATTCGGTCTAAGAACCAACGGTCGTGCGAGATAACCAAAGCTGAGCCTGGGAACTCGAGAATCGCTTCTTCAAGCGCCCGTAAGGTTTCAACGTCGAGGTCGTTGGTCGGTTCGTCTAATAATAAGACGTTGCCGCCCGCTTTAAGCAGTTTAGCAAGGTGCACGCGGTTACGTTCACCGCCCGACAGCTCACCGATACGTTTTTGTTGGTCGGTGCCTTTAAAGTTAAAGCGACCGACGTAAGCACGTCCTTGAACCTCAAAGTTACCAATACGCAGAATATCGTTACCATCGGTAATTTCTTGGAATACGGTTTTGCTATCATCCATACTGTCGCGGAACTGATCGACGCTCGCCAATTCAACAGTGTCACCGAGTTCAATCGAGCCACTGTCGGGCTGTTCTTGACCACTGATCATACGGAATAGGGTGGATTTACCCGCGCCGTTCGGACCGATGATACCGACGATAGCACCTTTAGGAACACTAAAGCTCAGGTTATCAATAAGCTGGCGCCCTTCGTAGGCTTTGCTAATACCATTCACCTCAATGACCTTATCACCCAAACGCGGGCCTGGTGGAATAAATAGCTCATTGGTTTCGTTACGTTTTTGATAGTCGCTGCTTTGTAACTCTTCAAAGCGAGCCATACGCGCTTTGCTTTTAGCCTGACGACCTTTCGGGTTAGTACGTACCCACTCAAGTTCTTGCTTGATGGTGCGTTGACGCGCTTTCTCTTGACGCTCTTCTTGTGCGAGACGTTTCTCTTTTTGCTCCAACCAAGAAGAGTAGTTGCCTTCCCATGGAATACCATAACCACGGTCAAGCTCAAGGATCCAGCCTGCTACGTTGTCTAAGAAATAACGGTCGTGGGTAATAGCAACGACGGTGCCTGTGTAATCGTGCAAGAAGCGTTCAAGCCATGCAACTGACTCTGCATCCAAGTGGTTGGTCGGCTCATCAAGTAGCAACATGTCGGGTTTAGAAAGTAACAGACGACAGATTGCAACACGGCGACGTTCACCACCTGATAGATTACCGATCTTAGCGTCCCATTGTGGCAAACGCAGTGCATCAGCGGCGCGGTCAAGGATATTCTCGATGTTGTGACCATCTTTGGCCTGAATAAGTGCTTCTAGTTGCGCTTGTTCTTTTGCTAACGCATCAAAATCAGCATTTTCATCGGCGTAGGCCGCGTAGACTTCATCTAAGCGAGTGAAAGCCTCTTTAACATCAGCGACGGCTTCTTCCACTGTTTCCTTGACGGTTTTTTCTTCATCAAGCTGTGGCTCCTGAGGGAGGTAACCAATGTTAATTCCTGCGAGGGGACGCGCTTCCCCTTCGAACTCGGTGTCGACCCCTGCCATAATACGAAGCAAGGTTGATTTACCGGCACCGTTAAGACCTAAAACACCGATCTTAGCGCCAGGAAAAAACGATAATGAGATATCTTTTAAGATAGTTTTTTTGGGTGGAACAACTTTGCTCACCCGCGACATTGAATAGATATATTGCGCCATAGCGACGAACATTCCTACTGTTGGATTGAAAATAGGGCCTAGTTTACTGGTAAATGCAGCAAATGCCCAAATTTGTTGCCGAATTTTTTCTTTACGGCATGTGACGGTTTGCTAGGCAGTTTGGGGTATTTTGCGGTAAACTGCACGACATAATTTGGCTAATGAAATTGATGGATGTCCGAGATGCAGAAAAAAGATCAGACAATTGCCGCGTTTGACGCGGAGTTATGGCAAGCAATGAGTCAGGAAGTTGAGCGTCAAGAACAACACATTGAGCTGATTGCTTCAGAAAACTATACCAGCCCGCGTGTGCTAGAGGCACAAGGCTCACAGTTAACCAATAAATACGCCGAGGGTTATCCTCATAAGCGTTATTATGGTGGTTGTGAATATGTTGACGTGGTCGAAGACCTGGCGATTGCACGCGCTAAAGAGTTGTTTGGTGCTAAATATGCAAACGTACAACCGCATTCAGGCTCACAAGCCAACACCGCTGCATTTATGGCACTTATGGAAGCCGGTGATACCTTCTTGGGAATGAGCTTGGCACATGGTGGTCATTTGACGCACGGTGCGGGTGTTAACTTCTCGGGCAAGCTATACAATGCCGTACAATATGGCATTTCAGAAGAAACCGGTGAAATCGATTACAACCAAGTTGAAGAGTTAGCTAAAGAGCATCAACCCAAGGTTATCGTTGCTGGTTTCTCTGCATACTCGGGTATTGTCGATTGGCAGCGTTTTAGACAAATTGCTGATGAGGTAGGCGCCTATTTGTTAGTTGATATGGCACACGTAGCCGGTTTGGTTGCTGCGGGTGTGTACCCAAGCCCAATTCCTTATGCAGACGTAGTAACAACGACAACACATAAAACCCTTGCTGGCCCGCGCAGTGGTCTTATCTTGTCTGGTAAAGATGATGAGAAATTGCACAAAAAACTAAACAGTGCGGTATTCCCGGGTAATCAAGGTGGTCCATTGATGCACGTTATCGCAGCCAAAGCGGTAGCGTTTAAAGAAGCGCTTGAGCCTGAATTTAAAGCGTATCAAGAGCAAGTACTTAAAAACGCAAATGCAATGGTTAAAGCGCTACAAGCGCGTGGCTATAAAATCGTATCGAATGGTACGCAGAACCATTTGTTCCTCGTGGATTTAATCGACAAAGACATTACTGGTAAAGATGCTGATGCAGCGTTAGGTCGTGCATATATTACGGTCAACAAGAATGCGGTACCGAATGATCCGCGCTCGCCGTTTGTCACTTCTGGCCTTCGTCTAGGTACGCCGGCAATTACGCGCCGTGGCTTTAAGGAAGCGGAAGCTGAGCAAGTGGCTAACTGGATTTGCGATGTATTAGATGACATTAATAACGAACAAACGATTGAGCGTGTTCGTAACGATGTCAAAACGTTATGCGCCGAGTTTCCAGTTTATAAATAACGTTTGAAAAGGAGCGCACTATGCACTGTCCATTCTGCGGAACACAAGATACCAAGGTCATCGATTCGCGGTTAGTTGGGGATGGTGCATCAGTGCGCAGGCGTCGCGAATGTAGTCATTGTCGCGAGCGCTTCACAACATTTGAAACCGCTGAATTAGTAATGCCCCGGGTAATTAAATCGGACGGTGGGCGTGAGCCATTTAATGAAGATAAACTTCGTAGCGGGCTGTTACGTGCACTTGAAAAGCGTCCGGTCAGTCTCGAAAAAATGGAGCAGGCGGTTAATAAAATTAAGTCCAGTATTCGGGCAACGGGCGAGCGAGAGATTACCTCTAACTTTATCGGTAATTTGGTGATGGATAATCTCAAACAAATCGATAAAGTCGCCTACGTTCGCTTTGCTTCGGTTTATCGCTCTTTTGAGGATATCAAAGAGTTTGGCGAGGAGATCGCTCGACTCAATGATTAGTTTGGCACAAGATAAGCGCGACCACCTTTACATGCATCGCGCCCTAGAGTTGGCAAGAAAAGGGCGTTTTACGACTGGACCTAATCCTGCTGTCGGTTGTGTCCTCGTTAAGGACGGCCGTATCATTGGCGAGGGTTGGCATCAGAAGGCAGGCGAACCCCACGCTGAGGTTTTTGCGTTACGCCAAGCTGGCGCGCAAGCCAAGCATGCAACTGCCTATGTAACGCTTGAGCCATGCAGTCACCAAGGCCGCACACCACCCTGTGTTGATGCATTGATTAATGCTGAAGTGGCTCGTGTGGTCATCGCGATGCAAGATCCCAACCCCGTTGTCTCAGGTCGAGGCATCCATAAGTTGCACGATGCCGACATCGAAGTCCGCGTCGGTTTATTTGAAACTGCAGCGCGTCAGTTGAATCCGGGTTTCATTCATCGTATGCAGACTCAATTACCTTATGTGCGCGTTAAGCTGGCGAGCTCACTTGATGGACGTACGGCGTTGAGTAACGGTGTGAGCCAATGGATTACCGGTGGTGCCGCACGTGCGGATGTGCAGGTTTGGCGCGCGCAGGCCGACGCGATACTAACTGGTGCGGATACGGTGCTGGTGGATAATCCGCGACTCAATGTACGTCCTGAACAATGGCCAGCTGGAATCGAAAAACCATTATTTTTTAAGCAGCCTGTGCGTGTGATTATTGACGGGAAAAACCGCATTCATGATGATTTGCGGCTATTTGAGGTTGCAGCGCCTGTATTTGTCGTCCGTACGACGGAAGGTTCTGTTTCTCGGCATCCACACTGCCACGAGATTATTGCTAAAGCAGATAGTCAGGGTCGCGTAGACTTACATGATGCATTAAAAGAACTCGCATTGCGTGAGATCAACTTGGTATGGACCGAGTGTGGAGGTCAGTTAGCGGGTGCTCTTTTCAACGCTCAGTTAGTGAATGAACTGGTCTATTATCAAGCAAATAAAGTATTAGGCAGTGATGCGCGCAGTATGATTGCGTTGCCTGAACTGACTCAACTCGATGATGCGCTCTCATTTAACGTGCTTGAGCGCCGAATGATCGGCGAGGATATTCGCGTGATCGCTCAGCCAATGAAGTAGGAACTATTATGTCATTGCATTCGACAGAAGAGATTATTGAAGATATCAAGCAAGGTAAGATGGTCATTCTAATGGATGACGAGGACCGCGAGAATGAGGGCGACTTGATTCTTGCAGCCGACTGCGTGACCCCCGAAGCGATAAATTTCATGGCGCGTTATGGACGGGGATTGATTTGCCTGACACTTAGCGAGGAGCGTTGTAAGCAACTTAACCTACCGCTGATGGTTGATCGTAACAACGCGCCGTACTCGACAGCGTTTACCGTATCCATTGAGGCAGCAGAAGGCGTGACAACAGGGATTTCCGCAGCCGATCGTGCGCAAACTGTGAAGGCTGCGGTCGCACGTAACGCTCAGCCAGAAGACTTGGTGATGCCGGGGCACATATTTCCGTTAAAAGCGAAGCAGGGCGGCGTGCTTAATCGAGCGGGGCATACAGAGGCAGGCTGTGACCTCGCGCGTCTTGCGGGTTATGAACCTGCTGCTGTAATTGTCGAAGTACTTAATGAAGATGGCACGATGGCGCGCCGCGCAGATCTAGAGAAGTTTGCTGAAGCACACGATATCAAGGTGGGTACGATTGCTGATTTGATCGAGTACCGCTCAGTGCGCGAGAAAACCATTCGCCGTGTAGCCCAGTGTCAATTGCCGACCAGTTTTGGTAAATTCAATATGATCACGTATCAAGACTCAATTGACCAGCAAGTTCATCATGCGTTGGTGCATGGTGAGATTGATGCCGAGAAGGTGACTAATGTGCGTGTGCATTTGCAAGACAGCTTGCATGATACGCTATCGACTGAACGCGCAGCGAAGCGCAGCTGGCCGATTGCGAAGGCGATGCAATATATTGCTGAAAACGATGGTGTTTTAGTGCTTATTGGCCGTCAGCAAACGCCTGAGGATATCATCGCGCAAGTGAAAGAATTTGAGGCACAGGATCAAGGACAGCACAAACCGACTGCGTCGGCGTCTAATGCTTCTCGAAATGTGGGTGTTGGTTCGCAAATCCTTGCTGATTTAGGCATTCACCAAATGCATCTGCTTAGTTCACCGAAGCGTTATTCGGCATTGTCGGGATTCGGACTTGAAGTTGTTGACTTCATCGAAGATAAAGCTGACTGAACTGATGATACAGTGCCGCATGAGTAGGCAGCTTAATGCCTAACTCTGCGGCCTTTTTTAACGCGTAGCCAGTCAGTGCGTCAATTTCTGTTTGCCGGTTAGCTTTTATATCCGACAGCATTGATGACTGGTTTTCAGCGGTCGCCTCGCATACCTGCTCGACTAATACGAGCAAATCCGCAGTACTTAAATTATAGCCAAGCGCTTGACTTAGACTGACCAACTCAGAGACCAGCATACGTCGCTGCTCATGGTATTGTTCTTTGAGGAGTTCACCATTGAGGCACTGATTCACCGCTGTTAATGGATTAATTACACAATTAAGGCAAAATTTTTGCCATTGTCGTGCTTTGATGTCTGCATCAAAGTGCAGTTTTGGAAAGGCGCTATGCAACTGTGCGGTCAGTTGTTGATGATGTTGAATGCGCGCATCGATCCAGTCTGAACCCAATCCTTTGTGCTCGGTCACTCGGTTACTGCGCGTCACGCCATGAGTGGTTATCCATGTATAACAGGGGCGTGATGTGGTTAAGTCTACAAGGCCGTTATGCGCGCAGATAATAGGTCGATCGTGAGGTACACCCAGTGTATCTAGACGTCGAAATACACTCTCAAGATCATAGGCCTTAACGGCTATAAAAACCGCTTGTATTGAGCTGAAGTCACTGCCGTTAATGATAGGAATTCGGCAATGCTCAGTATTCTCGGACCGATAGCGCCTAAATTGATAGTCAAAAAAATCTGAGCGTTGACGAGATGTGCGGGGCAGTGTGACAAGCGGCAACTTGGCACACTGCCATTGATGGGCAATAAGCTGACCTATCGCACCCGCGCCGACGAGTAGTAGTCGTTTAGGGTGGTCACTCATTTTCACCCCAATGTGCCTGATAACTTCGTTTTAGATAGCCGAGTAATAACAAGCTTGGCAGGATAGCTAAGCTGGTGAGAACAAAGAACAGACTCCAATTACCATCAAGCTTATCAACCAGCACTCCACTGTAGGCGGATAAAGTGGTTCGGCCAAAGGTGCTCAGTGATGCGAGTAAGGCATACTGCGTCGCGGTAAAGGTCCGGTCACATAAAAAGCTGATAAAACCGACAAAAGCAACCGTCGACCAAGCGCTCGTAAAGCCATCGACCAGCACTGCGGCAAGAAACAAGTTTTCACTGGGGCCGACGTTAGCAATCCAAGCGAACATAAGGTTTGAGCCCGCCATAGCAATGCCGGCAATCAATAACCCCTTGAACTGACCGATGCGGAGTGTAACGAGTCCACCCAGTAGCGAGAATATAATGGTTATCCACCAAGTGACTAATTTAGAGTATGTACCAATTTGTTCGTTCGAGAAGCCTATTTCTTTATAAAATACAATCGACATTCGACCTAAAAAGGCTTCGCCTATTTTAAAAAGAAAGACAAACAGCAAAATTTGTATTGCCAGTTTCGCACCGTTGCGTGAGAAGAAAGAACTAATCGGCTCAATGACGACAGTGCTGATCCGTTTTAATAAGGACAAGGTCGCTATCGTATTTGCTTTGACCTGTGTGTAACGCGCTGGCTTTAAGATTAGAGTCACCAACGCCAACGACAGCATGAGCGCTGCGAGCACGATGTAGGCGTCCTGCCAACGCCAATGGGTGCCATCGACGAGCAGAAACGGAACCGCGCCGAGGCCGGCGTAACCGCTCCACCAACCTGATGTGGCCATGGCTGCTCCGGCACTTTGCATGCGTCCTTCCGACTCAGAAAATGTCTCGATACGGTAGGCATCAATTGCTATATCTTGAGTCGCAGAGCTAATGGCAATGAGTAGGGCGGCGATACCGACTAAATGTAAGTTATCAGCGATGGTTAACGTCGATACGAACAAACACAACGTGGCAATAAGCAGTTGGCAGAGTAAGATCCAACTACGACGTTGTCCCAGCCAACGATTCAACAATGGAAGTTTAACGCTATCGACCAGCGGAGACCAAAGAAAATTGATGGAATAAACCGCGAATACGGCACCGAAATAACCGATAACGGATCGACTTAATCCCTCTTCTTGTAACCATGCTGACAATGCTGAGCCAATCATCACCCAAGGGAACCCGCTTGAAAGCGCCAAGAAAAATAGCGCTATCACGCGTGGCTGACGGTAAACGCTAAGGTCTGTTCGTAGCGTATGCTGCTCTGTCATTGCGGCACAATTTCGATGCGTTTAAGCACGGGCGGATTAGCGGGAACATCGCGCCAACCGGTCTTTTCATCAAATGGCATGGATTCAAGCGCTGCTAATTTTTCGAGCACGTCCAAACCTTCAGTAACACGTCCAAATACGGCGTAGCCCCAATCACCGTCGTCGGGGTTGAGTGAGGTATTGTCGTTCAAATTGAAATAGAACTGACGAGTCGCTGTATGAGGCTTACGTTCCCTAGCCATGGCAATAGTGCCGTAGGTGTTTAACAGGCCATTGCCCGATTCATTCACGATCGTCTCATAGCTCGGTTTGTCAGAGAACTCAGCATCGTAGCCGCCGCCCTGGATTACAAAGCCAGGCACCAAACGATGGAAGATCGTGTCGTTATATTGCGCCTTAGCAACGTAGCGGAGAAAATTAGCAACAGTGATAGGTGCGGCTTCGCGGTTAAGCTCCACGGTAAGGTTACCCTCAGAGGTAACAAAAATGACGGTAGGAAAAGGGTTATCGGGTTGCACTTGTGCTTGCGAATATGAACTGAACAAGACAATAATTGATGTAAATAGCGCGGTAATAGTTTTCATCTTAACCTCGAGTTTCCATCAAACGTAACTGGGGATCGTTAGCAATATCGTTGAGCACCTGTTGTAAAAGACGTTTAAACTCACGTTCAATAGTTGCTTCATCGGGGTTGGAAACCCCTTCCGACTTACTGGTGCCCGTGAATGTCCTTGCATACGACCGGTTCATTCTTTGTGCTTCGACGCGGATGTTTAATTGATAGTCGAGTTGATATTTTAAAGTCGTCTCGGTGTGTTCGACCACCGCTTTATTGATAGATATATACCAATTAAGGTCGCCCTGACCACTGACAATCCCGGACTGCTGAAACGCTTGTTTGACGATTTCTGTAAGCGGCTGTGAGGGTGCCGAAAATTGATTAGCTTTTTGGCTATCACTATCGATGTGACGATAGAGATAGCTGTGAGGTCGTTTATCTTGCACGCTAAGGCGCGAGATACTTTCCGACAGTTGCGATGTGACCGTCGGTGGCTCGACAATCAGATCAGAGTCAATCGTCGAGCAGCTGTTTATTGATAAGAGCGCGACGGCGGAGAGTGCTGTGAGCTTTATTAGGTGACGCATGGCTTCCTCGTTTTAGTCATTCACGTAACACAGTTTCATGCTATCATACGGTAAAATTGTGCCTTGCAAAAATGCTTTACTGATATCTAGCAAAGCGATACGGTGACAAGGCAACGCGTTGTTAATGAAGTTAAAGGTTTTGTCGTGAAAAAATACGCAGAAATTACAGGATGGGGAAAGTGTTTACCGCCAGCAGTCATGACCAATGATGACCTGGCAACGTTTTTAGATACCTCGGATGAATGGATTGTCACGCGAACTGGAATTTCAGAGCGACGCGTCAGTCATGTTGGGACATCTAAGCTCGCTACGGTTGCTGCACAGAATGCGCTGGCGGCCGCTGGACTGAACCCAGACGATATTGACCTGATTATAGTTGGCACTTGCACCGCCGACGAAATCATTCCTAATGTCGCTTCAGCAGTGCAACAAAACATTGGTGCACCGAATGCTGCAGCGTTTGACCTCAATGCCGCGTGTAGCAGTTTTCTTTATGCAATGCACGTGGCTACTCAAGCCATTCAAACCGGCGCTCATAAAAAAGTGTTGTTGATTGGTGCCGAGCGTCTGACCCGCATTCTCGATTGGACCAAACGTGAGAGCGCCGTGCTTTTTGGCGATGGTGCGGGCGCGATGGTATTAGAGGCAAGCGATGAAGAAGTTGGCCTTCTTGCTAGTCACATTAGCTGTGATGCCGATGCGCGTGACGTGTTGAGCCTTGATTTTGGATTGAGCTTCGATCGCTTTGGTTTCGATGGCATTATGCAATTTGACTTTGTCGGCCAAGAAATTTTTAAGCGCGCTGTTAAAGGTATGAATGCGGCGGTTGAGAAGGTATTTCAGCAAACTGGCTTAAGTACTGAAGATGTCGATGCGTTGATTCCGCATCAAGCGAATAAACGGTTAATCGATTATCTTGCGAAGTTATGTAAGGTCCCCTCCGAAAAAACCGTGATAAATATTCAGAACTACGGTAATACATCA